>CAIRMR010000188.1 GCA_903879715.1 uncultured Bacteroidales bacterium | reverse complement strand
TACAGGAGCCTATGGCACTACAACCACAACCAGGACTGATTACATCAAGGTAAATGAGGTTAATGCCAATTTTAAAGCAAATGTAACATCAGCAGTTGTAAATAATGCTATAATTTTTACTGATGCTTCAACCTGCGGAGCCAATACCTGGGCCTGGAATTTTGGTGAAGGCGCTATACCCGCGACAGCTAATTCGCAGGGGCCACATACTGTATCATACAGCACTTCAGGACTGAAAACAATCATCCTGGTGGCAAACGGCCTTGCAACCGAAAAAAAAACCGGGTATATTAATATTATCGGATCAGCCATTAATATGTCCTCATCAACTTTATCAATATGTGATGGGACGTTCTATGATCCGGGTGGTGAATCTGCCAATTATGCTAATAACCAGGATTATATCATGTTATTCAAACCCGGAATTCCCGGCAATAAACTGCAGTTTGTTTTCACCTCTTTCTCACTTGAATCACAAACTACTTGTACCAATGACTTCCTCCAAATATATAACGGCGACAATAAAACTTCACCCCCGTTTGGAACTTTCTGCGGAACTACTTCTCCGGGAACATTTTCAGCTACAAATGCTGCCGGGGTAATGCTGTTTGTTTTTCATAGTAACAGTTCGACAACCAAGGCAGGGTGGGCAGCTACCATCAGCTGCACTGATATTCCTGTAGAAAACCCTTCGTCACTTACCGCAAACACAGCCGGGAGCTTAAAGATTAATTTAGACTGGAGAAAAAATGCCGCTAATAATAATGTAATCCTGGCCTGGTCGCCTGATGACATATTCGGAATACCGGTTTTTGGCAACTCTTATACAGCAGACGAACAAATTCCCGGCGGAGGCATCATACTTGTTAATGGCAGTGCTTCAACCTACAGCCATACAGGATTGAATCCATCAACAACCTACTATTATAAGGTGTTTTCGTACGATGCCATTTTAAAATACTCAAGCGGCATTACTGCGAGCGCAACCACTCTTGCCCAACGTACTTTAACGGTAGATCCGCAGAATATCCTTGTTCAGTCCATAGCCGGAAGTACTACAGTAGATATAACTTCAAATTCCGACTGGATTGTTTCGAGTAACCAGGCATGGTGTAGTGTTACATCTTCGGGAACAGGAAACCTTGCAATTACCGCAAATTATGAAGCAAACCCAACAGCGTCGGTTCGGGCTGCAATTATCACTATTACAGTCGCTGATTTACCGCCGGTTCAGGTTACGTTAACGCAGGCGGGAGCAGCGCCAACGCTGGCAGTTTCGCCCGCTGTTATTACTGTAAACGCGTTCGCGGCTTCTGTTGATTTTGCTGTTGCTTCGAATACCAACTGGACAGTTTCAGCCGATTCAGCATGGTGTATTGTTACCGCTTCAGGATCAGGCAATGGAATTATTAACGTTGCTTTTCCATGGAATCCGTTGAGCACAGATCGTAGTTCAACTATTTCAGTTAATGCCGCAGGTATTGCCACGCAGTTGGTTAAGCTTATACAAGGGCACGAAACAGCTTCCATTCATGAAAATGGATTGAAAGGTCTGATCATTTATCCTAACCCGGCTACGGGACAATTTATTATTGCTTTGGATAAATCGAGATATCCCGAAATGCTGGTTACTGTAAGCGATGCAAAAGGAGTTATTGTAATCAGCCGCAGCTGCAAAGGGGAGTCTGAATATCTTTTCGACCTGAGTAAATCAGCACAGGGAACTTATTTTGTGAAGATTAAGACAGATAAAGAATTGGTAATTAGCAAACTGGTGATTATAAGATAATTTCTTTCTTAAGGTTTTTATATCTCAAAACACCTTATAGCAAAGTGTCTTAACCCCTGCAAAGTTTTATTTGGAGCTTCGATATATCCCATATGACCAACATCTTCGAGTAACAGTATTTCGCTGTGTGATGGAATAACTGCCTGTGCCATTAATTGAGTGTAAGGCATGCGGCTGTCCTGCTTTCCGATAATAAACAAAACCGGGATATCAGTCAGTAACAGGTATTGCAGCTGGTTCGGGCGGTCGCGCATTCCTGAAAGTGCCGCAATAATGGCATCTGGAGTCATGAGAGCCGCAATATCCTGCAGTTTTTGAATTTCCACAGTATATTTTTCAAGGTGTTTCTGATCAAATAAGTCGGGGATAAACTGCTTAATAAATCCGCCACGGTTCTGAGTTACAATATTGATAGTCCGGCGGCGGTTTTCTTTGGCTTCTTCACTGTCGGCGCCGGCATTTGAATGGAAAAGTACCAATCCTTTTACCATTTCTTCGTTATCGACCGCAAACTGCAGTGCCACATAACCACCCATGGAATGACCGGCAAAAACTGCTTTCGTAATTTTTTCAGCTTCAAGCACTGTTTTTACTGTGGCGGCCATAAGCTTCATGCCAGAAGTTCCTTCAACAAGTTCGCTTTCGCCGTGACCGGGCAAATCAACAGAAATGACAGTGAAATCATTTTGCAGGGTTTCAGTAAAATCATTCCATATCGCTTTTGACTCGAGAAATCCATGAAGCAATACCAAGGCGGGACCGTTGCCGGAGATTTTATAGGCTATATTTTTATTCTGGTAATGGACTGTTTTTTTCATAGTTCAAAAAATTATATGGCCGGGGTGCTAAAGATTTTTTAGTGTCAGACACGCGTTGCGTGTGCAGACACTAAAAAGAGAGGCTGTAAAGATACAAGCTCTCTTTAGTTTTGCAGTTAGTAGTGTCAGACACCCTGCGGGTGTGCAGACACTAATGCGGGTGTGCAGACACTAATGCGGGTGTGCAGACACTATAACCTATCTGCCATGGTAGCTTCAACTTCGGCTACGGTTTTTGGAATTGGTTTGCCCAAAACGCGGTGACCGTCAGCAGTAACGAGGATATCATCTTCAATACGGATACCCCCGAAATTGCGGTATTCTTCAATTTTATCATAATTCAGGAATTCCGCGTATTTCTTTTCGGCTTTCCACATATCGATAAGTTCGGGAATAAAATAGATTCCTGGCTCATTGGTAATCACAAAACCGGGCTGTAAACGGCGGCCCATGCGCAGGTATGCGGTACCGAACTGCGAGCTGGGCTGAATCTCACTGTCATAGCCCACATGTATCTGCCCGAGTCCTTCCATATCGTGTACATCAAGGCCAAGCATATGCCCGAGGCCGTGAGGCAGGAAAAGCGCGTGAGCACCCGCAACAACAGCTTCTTTAACATCGCCTTTCATCAGTCCCAGGTCCTTTAAACCAGTGGCTATCGTTTCGCAGGCAACTGTATGGCAATCGCGGTAAAAAGTACCGGGTTTGGTGGCAGCTATTCCATTCAGATTAGCGTTGAGCACAATCTCATAAATTTCACGCTGTTTCTGGCTGAATTTTCCACCGACAGGTACGGTACGTGTAATATCACTGCAATAATTCAGCGAAGTTTCGCTTCCGGCATCCATTACCATCATTCGGCCTTCCTGGAGAATATTTTCGTGGTGATGATTATGCAGGATTTGCCCGTTAGTGCTTAAAATGATAGGAAATGAAACAGGCCTTCCATGAGCGATTGAAATCCCTTCCATTGCGCCTACGATTTCCTGTTCTTTCCGGCCTGGATAAGCCATGCGCATTCCGGTTGTAAACATATGCCAGGCAGTGCCTATTGCTTTTTCAATTTCAGCAATTTCCAGCTCTGACTTAACCGAACGAAGTTTAATTACAGCTTCAATCAAGGGTAAGGAAGCGTAATCGCGGATACGTAAAGGATTAAGGCCTAAGAGTCCGCAAACCTGCAATGTGGTTTCAGCGCGGTAAGTCGGAGCAAAATGAATTGGCCGGCGTTTCTGTATAGCATTATTTATGAATACCGTCAATTCGCTTAATGAAGCTGTGTTTTTGATGCCAACTTTTACAGCCAGGTCAACTACTTTGGGTTGCGGGCCCATCCAGATGATATCATCAATCTCGAAGTCGTTACCGAAAATATAATCGATACCGTTATCAATATCAATAATACCAGTGAAGTCAGGATTTTCGAGCCCGAAGAAATAGGAGAAATTGCTGTCCTGCCTGAAGGTGTATGTATTAGCAGGATAATTATAAGCAGCTTCGGAATTACCCGGTAACAGGATAAGGCCTGATGGCATCAGGTTTCGCAATGCGTTACGTCGTTCGGTGTATATTTCAGGATTAAACATGGTTGAGGATATTTTTTAGTTTTAGAAACAAGATGATTTAAACATTGCAAATATATGGTTTTGATGTATCCATTATTAAAGAGATTCCGGATACAATGTTAAATTTTGCCCTAAATTTGTTGTATTAAAAACAGAAGCAAATGAAAAAGATACTTTTACTTTCCGGATTATTCCTGGTTTTATCAATGGCGATGTTCGCGCAAACCGCAACAGAATGGAATAAACAGGGTGTTGATCATTCAAAGAAATTTGAATATAAACAAGCCTATGAATGTTTTACAAAAGCAATTGAGCTCAAAGCTGATTTTGCCGAAGCCTATTATAACCGCGCAACAGTCTGGTTTGAATTGCCAGCCAATACCTTTCCGAATATTGATGGCTGCGACGACCTCAAGAAAGCCAGATCATTGGGATATAAGGTGAAGGATGAGGTGATGAAGAAGTTTGGGTGTTTGTAGAAGATGGGTGTTATGAGTTGTAAGGTGTAAGATGTAGGTTGTAAGAAAGAAGTCAGGAAGTCAGGCATCCTTATAAGGATATTTTGACTCTGCAATCCCTAAATCCTAACCCCTAAATCCTATCCCCTCATCAATTCCTCAATTTCATCCGGCTCAACCGGAATGGCGGCCATAAGATTTATCGGCTCTTCGGCAACCATAATATCATTTTCGAGACGAATTCCGATACCTTCTTCAGGGATATAAATCCCTGGCTCGCAGGTCATAACCATACCGCTTTCGAAAACGACCTGGCGTGAGCCTACATCGTGTACATCAAGGCCAAGAAAATGGCCTGTTCCGTGCATATAATACCTGAAATACGCCGGTGAATCAGCGGTTTGTCTTTTTAATTCCTGCTTATTTATCAAGCCCAATCCAACCAATTCCTTTTCCATCAGTTTACAGACTTCGCCATGCCATTTTTCAATGGAAGTTCCCGGTTTTAACATTGCAGCAGCGGATTTCAAAATGTGCAGTACAGAATTATAAACCTGACGTTGCCGTGGACTGAATTTGCCGTTGACGGGAATTGTCCGTGTCATATCTGCGGCATAGTTTCCATATTCGGCTCCCACATCCATAAGCAGCAGATCGCCGTCCTTACACGTATTGAAGTTGGTATTGTAATGAAGAATGCATGCGTTGGCACCCGAGGCTATAATCGGAGGATATGCATGGCCGGTGCCTCCTTTGCGGATAAACTCATGGGTATATTCGGCTTCAATTTCATACTCCAGAACGCCTGGTTTAACAAACTGAAGCACGCGGCGAAAACCATCATTGGTGAGGTTGCACGCTTTTTGAATCTGCACAATTTCCTCCGGTTCTTTTATAAGCCTCATTTCAGTAATAATGGGTGCAAGCCGCTCATACGTATGAACAGGGAAGTCCTGCAACATTTTAGCTGCAAACCGAACATCACGGGATGGTACTTCTGTTATAAATTTCGGGTATTCGTTCTGGTTCAGGTAAACAACCTGCACTCTCGACATCAAATCGCGTAATGTAATTTCAAATTCATCCAGCCATTTTACATTCTTTATCCCGGAAACTTCGCTAACTTGCTCCAATGTGTATTTGTGACCATTCCAGATCACCATCAGATCGTTAGTTTTCACCGTGAACAGCAATTCGCGCATACTTTCAACAGGATGCTCAGGGCAAAATGTCAGAATGCATTTCTCCTGGTCGAGACAGGTAAGATAAAACATATCCGAGTTTTGCCTGAAAGGATGAGTCTGGTCGCCTGATCGCGGCATTTCATCGTTTGAGTTGACAATGGCCAGCGAACCGGGTTTCAGCTTAGCAACAAGCTTTGCACGGTTACTGATATACATTTCTTTCCGGATAGGTTGATATCGCATTTTGCTGGTATTTAATTAGTTGAAAGGTAATTGGCGTTTTCTTTTAAAAAAAACCAATTTTTATACCTGATGTTCGGAATTCAAATAGTATTGTTTCTATATTTGTTCCACTCACAGGCAACCAAAAGTATGAATTATTTTCAATGCAAAATTTAGTGTTGCCTGTAAATATATCAAATCAATAATCGTATGGGCAATAAATATTTATTTTACTCATCAATCACAAAAAAAGTGGTAATGGCCCTTGCAGGCCTCTTTTTAATTACTTTTCTGGTTGTTCACCTGGCAATTAACCTTCTGCTTCTGAGTAACGATGATGGAGCCGCCTTTAAGGTCGCTGTTGAATTTATGACTACCAATCCCCTGGTAAAAATCATGGAGATATTCCTGATGGGCGGCTTTGCCATTCATATTGTTATCGGAGTCTTTATCCAGATTCAAAACTGGCTGGCACGACCCGTACGATATAAAGTTGCCGGGTACTCACACCTTTCGTTTTTCTCAAAGTATATGATCCACACAGGTGCAATCATTTTTATTTTTCTATGCATTCATTTTACCAATTTCTATTTTGTGAAACTTGGATTGGTTAGTCCTCCGGCCGGGGTTGAGAAAGAAGATTTTTACCAGATGGCTAACTCACTTTTCGCTGACAGGTTTTATGCCGTTTTGTATGTGGTGCTGATGATTTTCCTGGGATTTCACCTTCACCACGCTTTCCAGTCGGCATTTCAGACATTGGGGCTGAATCACACCAAATACACACCTTTTATTAAAGCCGCAGGTACTATCTATTCGGTTGTGGTTCCGCTGGGATTTGCAAGCATTCCTTTATTTTTTATTTTCACAAAGTAACAGGCACATCAAATTGCTGATTGTCAGCTGATAAAAGTATAATTTGTATGACAAAACTTAATTCAAAAATACCACAGGGGCCTGTTGCCACAAAATGGAGCAGTTATAAGGACCATATTGCCCTTGTAAACCCTTCGAATAAGAGGAAACTCGATATTATTGTCGTTGGAACCGGGCTTGCCGGTGCGTCGGCGGCGGCATCCTTAGGTGCTTTGGGGTTTAAGGTAAAAGCTTTCTGTTACCAGGACAGCCCGCGACGTGCGCATAGTATTGCCGCACAGGGCGGTATTAATGCCTCAAAAAATTATCAGAATGATGGCGACAGCGTTTACCGTTTGTTTTACGACACCATTAAAGGCGGCGATTACCGCGCCCGCGAAGGCAATGTTTACCGGCTTGCCGAAGTAAGCGGCAGCATCATCGACCAGTCTGTTGCACTAGGTGTTCCTTTTGCCCGTGAATATGGCGGATTGCTCGACAACCGTTCGTTTGGCGGAGCACAGGTCTCGCGTACTTTTTATGCCCGCGGACAAACCGGCCAGCAATTATTGCTTGGCGCCTACAGTGCCATGAGCAGGCAGGTTAGCCTTGGAAACGTGGAATCCTATACCCGCCACGAAATGCTCGATGTCGTTATTATCGACGGTCGTGCCCGCGGTATCATAGCACGCAACCTGGTTACAGGTGAAATTGAACGACATTCGGCTCATGCTGTTGTGCTTGCCACAGGTGGTTACGGAAATGTATTCTTCCTTTCGACAAATGCTATGGGCAGCAATGCAACTGCCATCTGGAAAGCATATAAAAAAGGTGCTTTCTTCGGAAATCCCTGCTTTACACAAATTCACCCGACCTGTATCCCGGTTCATGGCGATTTCCAGTCGAAACTCACGTTGATGAGCGAGAGCTTGCGTAACGATGGCCGCATCTGGGTTCCGAAACGCAAGGAAGATGTGGAAGCGCTTCGTCATAACAAAATGAAGCCTAAAGATATTGCCGAAGAAAACCGCGATTATTACCTTGAACGTCGTTACCCGGCATTCGGAAACCTGGTTCCGCGCGATGTAGCTTCGCGTGCCGCAAAAGAGCGTTGCGATGCCGGATTTGGCGTTGGCGAAACAGGACTGGCTGTTTATCTTGATTTCGCGGATTCCATCAAACGTCTTGGCAGGAATGTTATTGAAGAACGTTATGGAAACCTGTTCCAGATGTATCAGAAGATCGTTGATGAAAATCCATACGAAAACCCAATGATGATCTATCCCGCTGTGCATTATACTATGGGTGGCCTCTGGGTTGATTATGACCTGATGTCGACTGTAAAGGGATTATTTGTTGCCGGCGAAGCCAATTTCTCCGATCACGGTGCAAACCGTTTGGGCGCTTCGGCTTTGATGCAGGGACTAGCCGACGGATATTTCGTCTTACCCTATACCATTCAGAATTACCTGGCTGACCAGATTAATGTTCCTCGCTTTAAAACAGATTTACCCGAATTTATTGAATCTGAAAAACAGGTAAAAGCCAGTCTACAGCAGCTTTTCGATGTAAAAGGAACCAAAACTGTTGATCACTTCCACCGCCAGCTAGGGAAGATAATGTGGGAATATGTTGGCATGGCACGGAATAAGGAAGGACTTCAGAAAGCGATAACGATGATTCGTGAAGTGAGAGCCGAATTCTGGAAAGATGTTAAGATAACCGGAGAATTCAATGAGGTAAATCCTGAGTTGGAAAAAGCAGGTCGTGTTGCCGATTTCCTGGAATTAGGTGAACTGATGGCAATAGATGCCCTGAATCGGGAAGAATCCTGCGGCGGGCATTTCCGTGAAGAATATCAGACTCCTGAAGGAGAAGCTTTACGTAATGATGATGATTATATGTATGTGGCTGCATGGGAATATAATGGTGACAGCAAAGAACCCATACTCAATAAAGAATCTCTTGAATATGAAGCTATTGAGGTTAAGCAGAGGAATTATAAATAAAGGGGTTGGGTTTTAGGGGTTGGGTTTTAGGGGTTGGGTTTTAGGTTTTAGGGGTTAGGGGCCATACTTACAAAATATTACATTAAGACCCTGTTTGTCAATGAGTTTGAAAGTAATTATAATATTAAATCCGGAAATAAGGTCTTCATTAAAAGATAGCTTAACCTACTCTGTACCATCCCTAAACCCCAAATCCTAAAACCTTAAATAAATGGAAAATAAAAAGATTGAATCATTTAAAGATCTATTTGTTTGGCAAAAAGGAATTGAACTTGTAAACGATATATATAAAGCGACTAAAAAATTCCCAAAAGAGGAGTTGTATTGTTTAACAAGTCAAATTAGAAGAGCAGCTATTTCGATTCCTGCGAACATAGCTGAAGGCTGGGGAAGAGGCACAACAAAGAACTACATCCAGTTTCTGGAAATATCAAGAGGATCACTTTTTGAACTTAATACGCTGATTATCATAGCGTATAATCAGGAATACATCAAAAAGGAAACTTGTGATGAGATTGAAAACAAATTAAATGAAATTGGAAGAATGCTAAATGCAATGATTACAAAGCTCGAAAATATAAAAAAGTAAATAAATAAGGAACAGAGGTTTCGAATTAAGGAAAGCAATAATTTATAGCACCACCCCTAAAACCTAACCCCTAAACCCTAATCCCTTCAACTATGGACTTTACACTAAAGATATGGCGTCAGAAGAATGCCAAAGCCAAAGGCAAATTTGCCACGTATAAAATAAACGGTATCAGCGACAGCAGTTCATTCCTCGAAATGCTTGATGTTGTTAATGAACAGCAAGTAATTAAAGGAGAAGATCCTATTGTATTCGATCACGATTGCCGCGAAGGTATTTGTGGTGCCTGCAGCCTGTATATCAACGGCCGTCCGCATGGACCCGATGACGCGGTTACCACCTGCCAGTTGCATATGCGTAAATTTAAAGATGGTGATACCATCGTTATTGAGCCCTGGCGTTCCAAGGCATTCCCTGTTATCCGCGACCTGATGGTCGATCGCCAGGCTTTTGACAAAATTATACAGGCAGGAGGATTTATCTCGGTGAATACCGGGGGAATTCCTGATGCGAATGCTATATTGATTCCAAAGGAAAATGCTGATTCATCCATGGACGCGGCAGCATGTATTGGGTGTGGCGCTTGTGTTGCAGCCTGTAAAAATGCATCTGCCATGTTATTCGTAGCTGCTAAAGTATCGCATTTGGCATTGTTACCACAAGGCAAAGCCGAAGCTACCCGCAGGGTTCAGGCTATGGTTGCCAAAATGGATGAACTTGGTTTTGGAAACTGCACCAATACAGGAGCCTGCGAAGCTGAATGTCCGAAAGAGATTTCAATAGATAATATTGCGCGGATGAACAGGGAATATCTGGGGGCAAAAATAGGGGCGCAGAAAGATAAGGTCAGCGGAGGAGGATTTTAACTCTGGTTTATTTTTAAAACTTATGATATTAACCTGAAATGCATTAACGGGCTTTCAGGTTTTTTTTATGGAAGATGAGCCTAGAAAATTGCTTTTAAAAATGCAGTGAAGCCAGCTTATTCTCCCCATTCCCACCTTCAAAAAATTCCCTTACCTTTACCCCTTGGATTTTTCACTTTACAACCTATGAAATTCAGTGATATCGTTGGGCAGGAGCCGCTGAAACAACGCCTTAAACGTACCGTACTCGACAACCGCGTAAGCCATGCACAGCTTTTCCTCGGACCCGAAGGGTCAGGGAAACTGGCCCTGGCTTTAGCGTATGCCCAATACATCAATTGCCGTAGACGAACACCCGAAGATTCGTGCGGCGAATGCCCGTCGTGCAAAAAATACAGCAAGCTTATTCACCCTGACCTCCACTTCATTTATCCTATCAACAAAACAAAGGAAGTTGATGATAAAAATGTGCTGAGTAAAGACTTTATCGTCCCCTGGCGCGAATTTCTGCAACAGAACAATTACTATGTTTCGCTGCCTGATTGGTATGAGAAAATCGGTATAGAGAAAAAACAAGGCATGATCAATGCTGAAGAAGCCGATGGCATTAACCGTTCGCTAGCATACAAAGCCTATGAGGCTGAGTATAAAGTGATGATTATCTGGATGGTTGAGAAAATGAATATTACTTCAGCCAACAAACTGCTTAAAAACCTGGAAGAACCCTCAGATAAAACACTTTTCCTGCTGATATCCGAAAACCAGGAACAAATAATCGCCACTATTCTTTCGCGGGCACAACTGATAAAATTCCCACGGTTAAATGACGCGGATATTAAGCAAACACTGGAACAACAGTATGAAATAAATACCGCTGATGCGTTAAAAATTGCCCGCTCGGCTGACGGCAATTTTACCGCCGCGTTAATGCTTGCCGGCAAAACCGGCTCCGGATCTGTTTCTCTGGCCACCGAGCGTGAACGCTTTATTACTTTCCGTGAATGGATGCGCCGCTGTTTTACCATTGCCGGCAACCTGAAAGATTATGACAAGCTGCAGGAAACGATCCCGCTTTTAATCGGCGACGGAAGCCGCGAAAAGCAAAAAGAGATGCTGGCTTATGCCCTGGATATGTTCAGAATTTGCCTGCAATACAATGTGGGTAACCATCACCTGGTAAAACTCGATGGTGAAGAGCTTGCATTTGTAAAAAACTTCTCCCCTTTCATCCATCCGCGAAATATCGAAAAATTCGATGAGGAAGTAAACCGTGCAATCTTTCATATTGAGCGGAATGCCAATGCCAACATCGTTCTTACTGACCTTTCGCACCTCATTGCCAGGATATTGAAAATTCCGGCCACGCCCCAAGTCAAAAATGTGTAAATTTGTCACTTCGTACCGGAACCGATGTTAATTCAATCCAGCAATTGTAAGCTTCCGGGATATACTATAACAGCAATACCTTCGTTACTCTAACGCTGTAGTTTCAGGAGGAATATCTTTAACTCAACATGGACGAAAACATACAACCAAATATATCAGGCAGGGATAATATCGGATCAAGAGGATGTTGCGGGAACAGCAACCCTTTGATTGGCAGAGCGGGAGCTGAACAAAAGTGCGCCAAACTGTCAACTTACGACTGGCTGAGCAAACTTCCGACGCCTGGAAGCACCGGTAAATTCGATTGCGCCGAAGTAAGATTTAAAAACAACCACAAGGACTTCTTCCGTATTCCTACAGGACTTTCCATTCATAATGGAGATATCGTTGCCGTAGAAGCATCGCCGGGTCACGACATTGGCATAGTAACCCTCACCGGTGAAACTGCCAGGTTGCAGATGCTACGAAAAAACGTAAATCCTGCAAAAGAGGACATTCGTAAACTCTATCGTAAAGCCAAACAGGCAGATGTGGATAAATGGCTGCACGCTATTTCGAAAGAACACGATGCCTTGTATAAAACAAGAGTGGCAGCGCTGAAACTTGGCCTTAAGATGAAGGTTAACGACATTGAATACCAGGGCGATGACACCAAAGCGATCTTCTTTTATACTGCCGAGGACAGGGTTGATTTCAGGGAACTGATAAAAATACTTGCCGAAGAACTGAAAATCAGGATAGAGATGCGCCAGATCGGAATGCGCCAGGAAGCCAGCAGGTTAGGGGGAATCGGTTCGTGCGGACGCGAGCTATGCTGCTCTACCTGGATCAGCGGATTTCATTCTGTTTCGACTTCATCCGCACGGGTTCAGCAATTATCATCAAACCCACAGAAACTTGCCGGGCAATGCTCAAAACTGAAGTGCTGCCTGAACTATGAAGTTGAAGCCTATAACGACGCATTGAAAGATTTCCCTGACGAAAATGCCATACTCAAAACCAAACAAGGCGATGTTCTTTTACAGAAAATCGATGTCTTTGGCGGAACCATGTGGTTTGGATATAAAGGCAAAGAACACGAAATGTTCGCGTTAACCGTAAGCCGCGTCAAAGAAGTAATTGCACTCAACAAATCAGGTAAAATTCCTGAGAAAATAGAGGACTTTACGATTAAACAGGATAAAAAACCAGCAATCGGGCTTGTAGTTGCAAGCGAAGATCTGTACCGGTTTGATAAAAAGAAGTAATCCTCCAAACCTGATATATCAATACTTTACGCCTGATTTTATTACCAGATTAAAAAGGAATGAAAAACACATAACAACTAACATTAAATGGAAAAGTAACTGACAATAGCGTTATTTACCTTTATATGGGATTGACTTTACTTTTACATTTTTTATTATGTGTTTTATGTTAATAATTAAACATAACTACCCCTAAAAAATGTAGTCTTAGAAAAAACAACTTATAGCTTTACCTAACTTTAACACATTGATATTTATATCTGTGAATAAAGTTAAGATTGAGTTAAGAAACACAATATTGATGACAGATTCGATATTCATAGCGCTTAAAAAAATCTTATCCCGGCATTTATTGCTCCGGATTTCAGTACTGACAATGGTCATATCTCTTGCTGCAACAGCCTGCAACAATGATGTATTTCACAGTGAATCCGTGCATCTGAAGAAAGATAAGTGGAAAGCTGAAGATACCCTCTTTTATAATTTCAACTCAAAAGATACGCTGGCCACTTACGATTTTTATTTCGAAATCCGCAATACCACGGATTACGATATGCAGAACCTGTATTTGTTTATCACCGCATATTACCCGGGAAATACATTTTCGCGCGATACAGCTGAATGTATACTGGCTGCGGCTGACGGGAAATGGTTTGGCAAAGGGATGGGCAAACACAAGGACAACAGGTTCCTTTTCCGAAAAGGCGTGCGTTTCCGCAAACCAGGAAATTATAGTATTGCCGTAAACCAGGCGATGCGTATAGATACACTGAATGGCATTTCGGATGTGGGAATACTGATTAAGAAACAAGCAAACTGAAGTCAAACCTCAGACGAATAGTATTTTGAAAATGAAAAAAAGCCGGAATGAAGACGAATGGGTAAAATGGTTCTGGAAATGGTTCCTGATCTCCTTATTGTTTATTGCCTTATTCTTTACTGCTCTTACAATAGGTTGGCTAGGTTTTATGCCATCCTTTGAAGAACTCGAAAACCCCAAAAGCAAACTTGCCTCCGAAGTAATTTCAGCCGACCAGAAAGCTCTCGGATCCTTTTACCTTGAAAACCGCTCCAACATTCATTATTCCGAGCTATCACCCTGGCTCATAAAAGCACTAATTGCTACTGAGGATTTCCGGTTTGAGCAGCATTCAGGTATCGATGGCAGGGCACTTGTAAGGGTTGCTCTGGGGATGATCACCGGTAAAAATAAAGGAGGTGGAAGTACTATTACACAACAGCTGGCTAAAAATCTTTTCCCCCGTGAGCAGCATTATACTGTTATCGGTACAGGCTTTGCCAAACTAAAAGAATGGATTACGGCCATTAAACTCGAACGTAACTATACCAAAGAAGAGATCCTTGCATTGTACCTGAATACGGTAGATTTCGGAAGCCTGGCTTACGGAGTAAAATCAGCGGCAAAAACCTATTTCGACAAGACTCCGGATCAGCTTAATTTACAGGAATCTGCCGTTCTGATTGGCTTGCTGAGGGCTCCCTCCTATTATTCCCCTGTAAGAAATAAAGAACGTTCGAAGAAACGACGTGAAGTTGTTCTCAGCCAGATGGTTGAAAATGGCTATCTCACTGAAAATCAATACGATTCGGTTCGTGTTCTGCCACTCGACATGTCGCAATATACGCTTCAGGATCACAACAGCGGACCCGGAACGTATTTCAGGGAATACCTGCGTGAGTCGATGATGGCTGAAAAACCCGAAAAAGACAATTATGACAGCCCGGATGATTATATGGCCGATTCTGTGCGCTGGCTTCGTGATCCTGCTTTTGGCTGGGTTGCTAAAAACAAAAAAGCGGATGGCACCTATTATAATCTGTATAAAGATGGTCTGAAAATTTACACCACCATCAATTCGCATATGCAGCGCTATGCTGAAGAAGCCGTTACCGAACATATATCGCTCGACATACAACCCGCGTTTTACAAGCATTGGAAGGGTAATTCGCATGCGCCATATGATCTTTCGGACAGAGGTGAAATCCAGAAATTGCTTACTTCCGCTAAAAGACGTTCGGACCGGTATCGCAGTATGAAGAAAGCCGGCATTTCGAAAGACTCTATCGAACTAGCCTTCAAAACGGCTATCCCGATGCGGGTTTTTTCCTGGAAAGGAGAAATTGACACTATCATGAGCCCGATGGATTCCATTAAATATCACAAATGGTTTCTTCATGCAGGGCTGATGTCGATGGAACCACAGACCGGTTACGTAAGAGCTTATGTTGGCGGTATAAACTTCAGGTATTTTAAATACGACCACGTAGTTGTTGCCCGCAGGCAGGTTGGATCAACTTTCAAACCATTTGTGTATACGGTAGCCATGCAGGATGGACAAATGTATCCTTGCTCAAAAGTTCCCAATGTGCAATATTCAATCGAAGCCAACGGAAAATTATGGGCTCCGGGAAACTCCAGCGATTACAAGGAAGGCGAAATGGTCACGCTTAAAGAAGCGCTTGCCAATTCCATCAACTGGATTTCAGTTTACCTGATCAAGCGGTTTTCGCCACAGGCAGTTATTAAGATTGCCCGGAAAATGGGTATTTTCAGCTATCTGCCTGCCGTTCCTTCCATCTGCCTTGGAACACCTGATATATCGCTTTACGAAATGACGGGCGCCATGAGCACCTTTGCCAATAAAGGAATTTTTGTTCAGCCCCTTTTTATCACGCGTATCGAAGATAAACATGGAAATGTGATTGCACAGTTTGTTCCTCACCAGGATGAAGCCCTGAGCGAAGAAACCGCTTATATGATGATAGGTTTGATGAAGGGTGTTGTGGAAAGCGGAACAGGTTCAAGGTTGAGAGGGAAATACGGCCTCACTAACCCGATTGCCGGTAAAACCGGTACAACTCAAAGTAACTCCGATGGCTGGTTTATGGGGCTTACTCCCGACCTGGTTACCGGTGTTTGGGTTGGCGGTGACGATCGTACCATACGTTTCCGCAGCACTTCACTCGGCCAGGGTGCAAATATGGCATTGCCGATATGGGCACTTTATATGAAAAAAGTCTATGGCGATAATCAGCTCCAGCTTACCCGCGGTGATTTTGAACGCCCCGAAGGCATGAAAGAAGATTATTTCAACTGTTCTACTTTCGACAGTAATAACCCGGATGGAACTTCCGCTACTGAAGAGGAAGATAAGTACTGACATGTAATCTTCAGCATTTATTCACCGGATTATCCAATTTCCTTGCCGGCAATCAATTTGCTCGCATTACTCCACCCACCTGAATTAATTTCAAAAAAATTAATAAATAATTTTTGCTTCTTACTTTTCAAACCAATTCAGTACTTAACGCAATCCCCAAAAAACGATGACACGAACCTTGAAATTTCTGATTCTTCCTACTCTTTTCCTTGGATTAATGTTCATTTATGGCTGCCCTTTAGATATGAATTTCCCTCCGGATAAACCAGGGTCAAAGCACATTGATGAAGCCTTACTTGGAACCTGGCACTGCGTTAACGATACCTGCAACGATTTGCAGGTTGTGCTGGTGGAAAAGGAAGATGATTACACATACGCCATTGAAGTTAAGGAAAAAGGTGAAGACTACATGGTAGATGCTGTAACGTTCAGTGGATATGTTACCGAAATAGACGGGAAGAAGTTTTTATATGCAAGGGGGAATGAGATGGACACCTATTTCACTTACCATTACCAGGTTTCGGGCAAAAAACTGAGTATTTATGATGTGGGTTTGCTCGTAGGAGGCAAGGAAGCAGTTACTTCAACCGAAGCGTTCAGGGCCGAAATTTCGGCTTCACTTAAAAAGGAAGACTGTCTGAGGGAAAGATTGGATTTCGTCAGGAAGTAATAATACTAAACGCTTTTCCCATTTAATTAAGTTGGAGGGGTTTTCGGAGATTAGTTTTACTTAATGATTTACGAACAAGGATTACTCACAATAAATTGATTTAATATGTGCTCATAAAATCGCTTCGCTTTGTTAGCGATTTTTAATCTTTGATGTGTTCTGAATAACAACAAATTATGCTGAACTTTATAAATCGTTAATCAGCATTCCTTGTTCTTTAATCAAAATAAATTATACTTGACTGAAGGATATAAGCAGGTAATATTCTTGAGAAATCTTCTGTTTTACTAACTTACCTGATCTTTACAAGCAAAAAAAAGGCAGTACTCGCTAAAGTTCTGCCTTTTTTAAATGGATATAATAAGCCAAACTATCTTACAACCTTCATCTCATCCACCAGATAACCGGCCCCGGCATATTTATCTACAACAAATAGCACATACCGTATATCCACGCAGATAGTCCGCTGCAGGTTTACATCAAATTTAATATCGGAGCTCATGGCTTCGGAGTTGCCATCAAAAGCAAGTCCTACCAGTTCGCCTTTGCCATTTATAACCGGGCTGCCGGAGTTGCCGCCGGTAATATCATGCGTGGTAAGGAAGCACACATGCATAACTCCATTATCGGCATACTGGCCAAAATCCTTTTTTGCATATAAATCCTTCAGCTTTGGCGAAACGATAAATTCCGCATTGGTCGAATCCTCCTTTTCCATAACACCTTGCAGAGTGGTATAGTAATCGGCAAACAGCGCGTCAGCCGGCTTGTAAGGTTTAGCGGTGCCGTAGGTTAACCGCATAGTGCTGTTTGCGTCCGGGTAAAATGTGGTTCCGGGATTCATTTCACGTAAGCCGGCAATATACAGGCGGCGGGCTTTTGAGAATTTATCCTCATCTGTCATTTGCGAAAGACGGGCAATCATATACGAAGAAATAAATGAATTAGCCGCAATATAAGCCGGGTCCTTTTGAAGTGTTTTCTTCTTCGGATTATTCAGAAATGCCATCAAACTTGCTTTGGATGCAAAAATGGACTTTTCAAAAATATGATCCACATATTCTTTATAGTCGTCTTTGAATTTTTTTTCTATAGTTGTGTAACAATCAGGCATATATTCCGGAGCCACATTTTTGGCATAAATTTCAAGCATTTTGAGGAGCATATCTTTTTCCAGTGCCGGGTTAAAGGTTTTGTAAAACTTAGCTGCCCTGTTTTTATTGATGTTTACCATTTCGTTAAAATCGGCTGAATCGAACCTGCTGCTTAGTTCACCTGTCTGAAAGGCAATATATAAGATTCGGGCACCCATAAGCAATTCACCTGCATAGGTTATTGCTTCGTTGGCTCGCGTGTCGGAGGCTGTTTTATAAACAGTTTTAAAATCATCGATTACATTCCCGTACCTGGTTTTCCGGCTTTCATCCTGGTTTACCCATGCCTGGAAATCGTCTTCGACTCTTTTTTTGTCGTCGTATACTTTTAAACGCAAAAGCGCTTTGCTTTCCTGCAATGATTTTTTCCAGAAATTGCCCAGGTACGCATAATCACCGGCATAGGCTATTCGGGTAGCATCATCAGAGTCCATATATTTTTTCATCACTTCCATCTTGGCCCATTTGGCTTTGATGTCGGCAGGATTGGTCTGGGTAAGTTTTTCCTGAATTCCGTAGGAGGTCAGGTAACGATCGGTAGCACCGGGATAACCCAGTATCATTGAAAAATCGCTTTCTTTAACGCCGGCAATTGAAACCGGAAGAAAGTGTTTAGGCTGCATGGGTTGATTGGTCTTTGAATATTCGGCAGGTTTGCCATCGGCACCGGAGTATACGCGCAACAGGCAAAAATCCCCGGTATGGCGCGGCCACATCCAGTTATCGGTATCGCCACCAAATTTACCAATGGACGAAGGCGGAGCACCAACCATGCGGACATCAGTAAACGTTTGATATACAAACATATAATATTCATTTCCTTCGAACATACTTTCAACCGAAACTTCAAATGCCGAACCGGCCTCCTTCTCCGCTTCTTCGATAATCAGATCCGATTCTTTCTGAATTGCCTGGCCTCTTTCGCCTTCATCCATTTCGGAAGTGACTTTAGCCAGAATACGGGCCGTGACATCTTCCATCCTGATGAGGAAGGAAACCGTTTTTCCGGGAATCGGCAATTCCTCCTCCGGACGCATAGCCCAAAAGCCATCGGTAAGAAAATCAGTACCAACAGAACTTTGTTCAGCAATAGCTTCGTACCCGCAATGGTGGTTTGTGATCAGCAATCCTTTTTCTGAGATAATTGATCCCGTGCAACCGCCATGATCCAGCGAAATGATAGCATCTTTCAAACATGCCTGGTTAACGCTGTAGATCTGATCTGCCGATAGCTTCAGTCCAATATGCTGCATTGCGCTGATATTGTATTTGCTTACCAGCAAGGGTAACCACATGCCTTCGTCGGCTTTGGCGAAAAGACTGAAGATGGTTACAAAAACAAGGAATAGAGAGATTTTGAGGGATTTCATTGAGGTACGATTTACGAATTACAATTTACGAGGTACGAATTACGAGGTACGATTTACAATTTATGGGGTGAAGATACAAATTACAATTACAGCAAATAATGATCAGTAAATTAAAAATGACAAACTACCCAATCGTAAATCGTCATTCCTCAATCCTAAGTAAAAATGACGACCTACCCAATCGTAAATCGTCATTCGTAAATCATAAATTCAAATACTCAATCGTAAATCGTCATTCGTAAATCGTAAATCGTAAATTTCAAAACTATATTCTATTTCTCTATTAACTATTAACTATCCCCATCCCTACTTCGACATCCGCTTCCGCTCGTGCTCCTTCAGGTAAATCTTACGTAAACGCATTGATTTCGGAGTAATCTCAACCAATTCGTCGATCTGGATATATTCAAGCGCTTCCTCTAGCGAAAACTTAACAGCCGGCGGCATGCGGACGGCCTCGTCCTTCGCCGTTGTACGGAAGTTGGTCATCTGCTTGGCTTTCGAGATATTAACACCAAGGTCGTTATCGCGGGAGTTTTCGCCAACAATCTGTCCTTCATAAATCTGGTCGAAAGGCTCAACAAAGAAACGACCACGATCAGTAAGCTTATCAATACTGTAGGCTGTTGCCATACCCGTGTCGATGCTGATCAGAACACCCGCAAGACGTTGTGGTAATGTACCTTTCCAGGGCTCGAATGCTTTGAAACGGTGAGCCATAATAGCTTCACCGGCGGTAGCTGTCAGAACAGCATTACGAAGTCCGATGATACCACGTGATGGTATAACGAATTCGAGGTGCATCAGGTCGCCTTTCGGGGTCATAGCAAGCATATCGCCACGACGTTGGGTAACCAGGTCAATTACTTTTCCTGAAACTTCGAGTGGTGTATCAACGATGAGTGTTTCGATAGGTTCGCATTTAACACCGTCAATTTCCTTGATAATTACCTGTGGCTGGCCAACCTGTAATTCGTAACCTTCGCGGCGCATGGTTTCGATCAAGATCGAAAGATGGAGAATACCACGTCCGTAAACGATAAACTGATCGGAGGAGCCTGTTTCTTCCACGCGAAGGGCCAGGTTTTTCTCAATCTCTTTTTGAAGCCTGTCGTTCAGATGCCGTGAGGTAACAAATTTGCCTTCCTTCCCGAAGAATGGTGAGTTATTAATAGCAAATAGCATGCTCATGGTTGGTTCGTCGATATGAATGTCCGGAAGACGCTCTGGCGTATCAGGATCGGTAACGGTGTCGCCGATATCAAAACCTTCGAGGCCAACCAATGCGCAGATATCGCCGGAGTGAACCGAGGTTACCTTAACACGGCCCAGACCGGAAAAGGAATATAATTCTTTAATTTTTGATTTTGTAACCGCACCATCTCTTTTCAGGAGAGTAACATTCATTCCTTCGGAAATTATACCACGCGAAACACGACCGATTGCAATACGTCCTACGTAGGAACTGTAATCGAGTGATGTAATCTGCATTTGCAGAGGTCCTTCAGGGATTGGGGCTTCAGGGATATACTTTATGATGGCGTCGAGTAACGGGAAAATATTGTCAGTTTCTTCAGTCCAGGTGGTATTCATCCAACCTTGCTTACTCGAACCATATACCGTCTGAAAATCAAGCTGTTCATCGGTTGCTTCCAGGTTAAAAAACAGCTCATATACCTGCTCCTGAACTTCGTCGGGACGGCAGTTTTCCTTATCAACCTTATTAATAACAACAATTGGTAACAAACCAAGTGCAAGTGCTTTCTGGGTTACAAACCGTGTTTGTGGCATGGGTCCTTCGAAGGCATCAACCAAAAGCAGTACGCCATCGGCCATTTTCAATACGCGCTCCACTTCACCGCCGAAATCGGCGTGACCGGGAGTATCAATAATATTTATTTTTACACCTTTATATTCAACAGAAACGTTCTTGGAGGTGATTGTGATGCCACGTTCACGTTCCAGGTCGTTGTTGTCGAGAATAAGTTCGCCGGTTTCCTGGTTGTCGCGGAAGAGGTTACAGCTGTGTAATATCTTGTCAACCAGTGTTGTTTTACCGTGGTCGACGTGGGCAATAATTGCGATGTTTCGGATGCTTTGCATTTAATATTTGCTTGTGAAAAAGTGTGCAAAGGTACTGTTTATTTGCAAGGGATTTACATATGTAAGAATTTAGTTGGAAATGCGTGAGTTGTGGTGAGAAGGAATGAAGAATTTTAGAGAAGCGATGAGTGAGGGGCGAAGGGGCGACTGGGCGAGGGGCGACAGGGCGAATTCCACATCCGACATTGCACATTCCACATCTGACATCACAAAAACACTAACCCTTCCATTGCTATCCCATTCACATTTAGTATTTTCGCAGTATGGATACGAAACCGAAACCCATATTTGAGAAGCGTATTTTCTGGGATGTAAACTTTGAGCTGATTGACTATGACGCCAAGGCCAACTGGGTGATTACACGGGTTTTTGAACGTGGCGATGTGGAGGATATACGCCAGTGCCGTCGGTATTACGGTGATGAGAAAGTGACAGAAGCTTTACTAAATGTCAAATATTTACCCGAACACAGGATACATCTTGCCAGCGCCGTTACAGGTAAACCTTTAAACGAATTCAGATGTTACATATTGAGACAGTTGAACCCGGAACTTTTTCCTTACTGAAAGAATTAATTGACTTTATGTCCCCAGCTACACAAGCGAATTACCAAAATAACCGATGATCAATTACCTTATTTTCGGTTTAACCTACGCCTTTGCCTGTGTTGTGCAACCCGGACCGTTCCAGGCTTTCCTGTTTTCGCAAAGCATAAAAAACGGCTGGAGAAAAACTATTCCTCTGGTTTTTGTGCCCCTGATGAGTGATATGCCGGTAATTGTTTTAGTATTGCTGGTTTTAACAAATGTTCCGCATGAAGCGCTACAGGTACTTCAGATTGCGGGCGGGTTGTTTTTGCTTTATCTCGCTTATAATGCATACCAGGCATGGCGGACCTTCACACCAAATGTTGAGGAGAAAAGTGAGCCACAATTTACCGTATTCAAAGCCGTACTTGTAAACTTACTGAATCCGAATCCATACCTGGCATGGAGCCTTATTTTAGGGCCATTACTGATAAAGAGCTGGAACGAAGCTCCGGTAAATGGTATAGTTCTACTTACCGGATTTTATGGTTCCATGATTATTTATTCGATCGGGTTAACCGGGCTTTTTGCTGCCGCACGTAATTTCGGGCCGAGGATAAGCCGGATTGCAATAGGGATTTCGGTAATTGCTTTTGCTGCTTTCGGAGTTTACCAATTGTGGTCGGGGATAGCTGATTTTGTGTAAGATAGAAAAGGTAATTTCGCATTCCTTCTTCTCATCGAAAATCAAAACTTTGCAATAGTGCTGACTATTTTCGTATTGCTTTTCCGTACTTCTCAATTTTAACCTGCATCCGTAGTCAGTTGCTTTACAAGTTCCGCATTGTACGAGAATGAAGGTGGGTAAGGCTTCTGAACGTCGAAAATCTGCCGGGCCGCAACGGCATAATACCGTGATAATGCAGGCAATGAACCCTCTTTCATGATTGGATCAACATCGGTTGCGAAAACAGAAAGCGTTTTGTCGCTGTTTCATATGAGTTTTACCCTCGGTTTGCAGAGTTAATTAATAAACACTTTGGTGATTATGTTTCCTCTTTCCGTTACTACTTTTACGATATAAACCCCTGTAGCATCCAGGCTGATGCTAACCAGCCCGGTAACGGATTCCCTGTAATCAACTACCTGTCCCGAAATGTTGTAGATGAAAATATCACCCTTTACCTGAGCTTTCAGGCTGACAAACACAGTCTTCCGGTAGCTATAGATTTTTGCAGCTTCGGCCTCATTATCTGCAATTCCAAGGGTGCTGAAATGAAGCTTAAAGCGAAGTTCGTTTTCGCTTGTATCAAAATTAAAGGTGTACGCATTTTTCGCCAGTTCAGTGAAAATGCCGGTTTTGGTATCTTCGAGCATTACAATTTGCAGGTCGTTTATTTCGGTGGCGGCAAGAGAATAGCTGCCGCTTACTCCTGCTTTAACGCCTACCGGTACCATGCTGGTTTCAGGAAGAGAGTTGATGGAGAGCGGTATGCTGCCCGTTGTATAAATCTGGGCTGCTTCGGCGGCATCACCATAAAATTTATGCGCGTCATACTGCCCGTCAAATTCGGCAGTTGCTTCCTGCATAAACCGAACAACCGCTTCATCCTTATAACTGTTGCCCGATACTTCGAGGCGAACCAGGTTGGGAACCACTTCCTCTGAATTTTTGAAGAAAGTGCCGGCATTATGTACCCGAACGGCATCAGTCATAGCCAATGTACCGGCAGCTGTTGCCTGTACAAAGAAACCCTGCCCGGATGCAATGTATTGGGTTCCGCCATTAACGCCAACACCCGGCGTACCGGCAACGAATGTAGCCCAGCTATCACTTGAAGCGCCTGTAATATGGCAATAAGTTGTAGCATTTACATTGTTTTTTGTCCAACCGGCAGCATTCCAGTCAATACTCGAAGGATACGGATTGCCAACCAGGTTCCAGCCGCCGTTAGGTGAACTGTAAGTGCTTGCTGTAGTACTGAAATATTCATGCCCTGCATTCAGTAGGCCTGCATAAACAGCTGTAGGGAAGCTGGTATTGCCATACAACGCATAGCCCTGCATGACGTTGAGCGGGATATTGGTTAGCAGAATATCGGTATATGCATTGGTTGATTCCGTATGATTCTGAAGGTAATAATCTTTAAATAGCAATGAGGTAGCATCTGTTACAGGTGACGAAATCAGGTGCCATTTATTAGCTGGAATAGCGCGTTTTACGGTAGCAGCGATGCCTGTTGTTGTTTCTATCAGCGAAGCACCCGATTCAATAAGCAGGCCGCTGTTACCCGCGTTGTTGGTAAGGGTTCCGTTTACAGTAAGAGCTTTACCGGAAGCTATGGTTAGCAGGCCTCCGGCATTTATAGTAAGACCGTTGCATACAGCCGGTGTTAATGGCTCTTCGTATACCACAGGCCAGTTTGTAAGCCCGCTGCCTGTGCCGGGAATAATTACGTTTGCCAATGCGACAGGGACAGCATTGGGGTTCCAGTTGGCGGCAGTATTCCAGTCGGAGGAGGTGGCTCCTGTCCAGGTAGCATCGGGCACATAGTAGGTGAACCCACTCATGCCTGCTATGCCACCGGGAGCGGTAACGCTGACGCTGCCGGAAGCTCCGTCCCCGACAAGAGCTGTGATTTGCGTGGCGTTATCCACCGTAAACGAGGTAGCGGCTGTACCGCCGAAGCTGACCGCTGTTGCGCCGTTGAGGTTGGCTCCGGTTATCGTCACACTGATTCCGGTAGCTGCACTGGTTGGCGTAAATGAGCTGATAGTTGGGGCTGGCAAAGCATTAACCACAGTAGTTACAGCGGCAGATGTTGCGGAACAGCCGCTTGCATTGGTTACCGTTACCGTATAACTTCCTGCCACACTTACCGAAATGGTTTGGGTTGTTGCTCCTGTCGACCATAGGTAACTGGAATACGAACCTGCGTCGAGCGTAGTGGAACTTCCTGCGTAAAAGGCCAGGGTTCCGCTGATGGATGGCGTTGGCAAAGCTTTAACCACTGTAACTACCTGAGCAGATGCTGCTGAACATCCGTTTGCATTGGTTACAGTTACCGTATAACTTCCAGCCGAACTCACCGAAATGGTTTGGGTGGTTGCGCCTGTTGACCAAAGGTAACCTGAATACGAACCTGCGTCCAGGGTAGTGGAACTTCCTGCACAAAAGGCTAAGGTTCCGCTGATGGATGGGGTGGGTAAAGCATTAACCACAGTAGTTACCGCAGCAGAAGTTGCTGAACAACCGTTTGCATTGGTTACAGTTACGGTGTAATTTCCTGCCGAACTAACCGAAATGGTTTGGGTGGTTGCGCCTGTTGACCAAAGGTAGCCTGAATACGAACCTGCATCCAGGGTAGTGGAACTTCCGGCACAAAAGGCTAAGGTTCCGCTGATGGATGGGGTGGGTAAAGCATTAACTACTGTAGTTACCGCAGCAGATATTGCTGAACAAGCGTTTGCATTGGTTACAGTTACTGTATAACTTCCTGCCGAACTAACCGAAATGGTTTGGGTGGTTGCGCCTGTTGACCAAAGGTAACCTGAATACGAACCTGCGTCCAGAGTAGTGGAACTTCCTGCACAAAAGGCCAGGGTTCCGCTGATGGATGGGGTTGGCAAAGCATTAACCGTAAACTGTCCCGAAACCTCAGTCGTAGCTATTCCACATGTTCCCGTAACCACACAATAATAATAGATAGTTCCTGTGGCTGTTGACTGTGGTGTGTAACTATTTGTTTGCGCTCCATTGTCTGTACCAAGCGATGTGCCTCCGCTATTGCTGTTGCTTAAGTTGCTGAACCATTGATAGCTTAAGCCATCTCCTGTTGCTGTTACAGTTATTGCTGCGAAAGCTCCACCATTACATCGCGTTTGTGTGGCTGTTGATTGGCTGCTTATAACAGGGGAAGCGCAAATAACAAACTTTGCGAAATAAGGCTGAGCTCCTCCGCCAATAGTAGTAAAAGCACCTCCCACATAAAAATCACTGCCGCTCATACCTATAGAATTAACAGCAGCACTTGCATTTGGATTCCATGTAGCATCGGCAACGCCGGTGGTATTATTTAATTTTGCTAAATAATTTCTTGTCGTCGAGCCGTTAATAGTGGTAAAAGCACCTCCCACATAAATATCACTGCCGCTCATAGCTATAGAATTAACGGCAGCATTTGCGTTTGGATCCCAGGTAGCATCGGCAACGCCGGTGGTATTATTTAATTTTGCTAAATAATTTCTTGTCGTCGAGCCGTTAATAGTGGTAAAAGCACCTCCCACATAGATATCACTGCCGCTTATAGCTATAGAATTAACGGCAGCACTTGCGTTTGGATCCCAGGTAGCATCGGCAGCGCCTGTGGTACTATTTAATTTTACCAGGCGGTTTCTTGTTAGTGTTGTTCCATTTATTTTGGTAAAACTTCCTCCCACATAGATATCATTGTCGCTTAAAGCAATATAATTAACGGTAAGATTTGCGTTTGGATTCCATGTACCATCGGCAGTGCCGTCGGTATTATTTAATTTTGCCAGGCGGTTTCTTGTTAGTGTTGTTCCATTTATTTTGGTAAAACTTCCTCCCACATAAATATAACTGCCGCTAACAGCAATAGATTGAACGGTACTACTGGCAGTACTTGCGTTTGGATTCCATGTACCATCGGCAGTGCCGTCGGTATTATTTAATTTTGCCAGGCGGTTTCTTGTCTGTCCGCCAATAGTAGTAAAACTTCCTCCCACATAGATATCACTGCCGCTTAAAGCGATAGATTGAACCTTACTACCTGCTGTACTTGCGTTTGGATTCCATGTACCATCCAGGCTGCCATTGGTATTATTAAATCTCGCTATGCGATTTCTCGTCTGTCCGCCAATTATGGTAAAAGACCCTCCCACATAGATATCACTGCCGCTAACAGCAATAGAATAAATGGTATTACTTGAATTTGGATTCCATGTAGCATCGGCAAGGCCGGTGGTATTATTTAATTTTGCAAGGCGATTTCTTGCCGTTGTGCCGTTAATAGTGGTAAAAGGACCTCCCACATAAATATCACTGCCGCTAAAAGCAATTGCATCAATGCTACCATCTGCGTTTGGGTCCCACAAAGCATCCGCAGCACCTGTGGTATTATTTAATTTTACCAGGCGATTTCTTATCGTTGCGTCGTTAATAATGGTAAAACCTCCTCCCACATAGATATCACTGCCACTGATAGCAATAGACATAACAGTAACATTTGCGTTTGGATTCCATGTAGCATCGGCATTACCGGTGGTATTATTTAATTTTGCCAGGCGGTTTCTTGCCGTTGTGCCGTTAATAGTGGTAAAATCTCCTCCTACATAGATATCACTGTCGCTAACAGCAATAGTATAAACGGTAGTATTTGCGTTTGGATTCCATGTGCCATCGGCAGCGCCGGTGGTATTATTTAATTTTGCCAGGTTGTTTCTTGCCGTTGAGCCGTTAATAGTGGTAAAAAGTCCTCCAACATATATATCACTGCCGCTGATAGCAATAGAATAAACGATACTACTCACGTTTGGATCCCATGCAGCATCGGCAACGCCGGTGGTATTATTTAATTTTGCCAGGTTGTTTCTTGTCGTTGAGCCGTTAATAGTGGTAAAATATCCTCCAACATATATATCACTGCCACTGATAGCAATAGACATTATGGGACCACCTGCATTTGGATCCCATGCTGTAACTTCTCCGCTTGAATTAATCTGAGCCAGCCTGTTGCGCGTATAATTTCCTACTTTGGTAAAACTTCCGCCTATATACCATCCTCCACTGCCATCTGAAACACATGTCCTTATTTCTCCGGTCACTTTGGGAAATGACATATCGGGTGCAGAAGAAGCAGTGGTCAATTTAGCGCCATTGCCGGTATTGGGTCCAACAAGAGTAAAATCGCCGCCAATGTAAGTGTAGACGACATCAGAGACAACAGTACGAACAGTACCATTAGTCACCCACATATCGCTATTGAGCGTTTGTGCGGTTAAGCTATTGTAATTAACCAGAGTTAACAATATAAAACTTAAAAAGAAGAATGATTTTTTCATAATAGACTCATGCTAATGATCTGTTTGATTTTTATTTACTGAATTTTTATTGAGTGGGTTCTCAGCATTCAATGGTTTTTAACTGGGATTTGCATACCGTATATCAGGAATTTGCATCGGGAAGCATTATTCATAAGTACATTTCATTTACAAGGAACACTGAAGCAGCAGACGTTTGTTTTGTATCTTCTGGTTATCCAATGTTGGATAAGGAGAAAAACACTATTTGTGAATCGCTGTCCCGGAATTTTGAATCTTCAGCTGCATCGCGGGAGTCAGTTGTTTTACAAGCTCCGCATTGTACGAAAAGGACGGCGCGTAAGGCTTCTGAACATCAAAAATCTGCTGGGCTGCAACGGCATAATAACGTGACAATGCAGGCAACGAACCCTGCTGCATAACCGGATCAACGTCGGTGGCGAATATTGAAACTGTATTGTCGCTGTTGCGCGTAATATCGAACATGCGAAACTGCTGGGGGAAATCCCTAAGTGAAGTAGTTTCAACCTGCCAGAAACCATTTTCGGGATGTGCCGGGTCGGTTGATGGCATTGGGGTAACCTGGTTTACATGCCGGTGACCCGCAATCCACAAAATCAGATTCGGATAGGTATGAAGTTTGGCTATGAAATCACTCCCGGAAACAGCGGCGCTTTCGCTCCAGCCCATGCCATTATCCGCAGGCAAAACACCTATAGGGATATGCGAAGAAATTATCATAAGCTTGCCTTCGGACTGGCCTTTTTCCAATTCATTTATCAGCCAGTTATATCCTGCCGCGTTGATCGAACTGTGTGCGTAAAAGTTCAGGTGGGGATCGTCATTATCCTGGGTATCGTCGAGCACGATCACCTTTATCGGTATTTCAGATTTGGGTTCGAATGAATAGCTGGTGAATTTCGAATCAACATTAGCCTGGCTGAATCCATGACCAACCGGGTTTGAGGAAGTATTGAAAAATTCGCTCATCCATTGTTCTTTCAGCAGCGAGCGGCGGTTTGGATCGGCGGCATGAACTTTCGGTGGCGTTGCGAAATTACTCTCGGCTCCGATTCCTGTTATTTCGCCAAGAGGAGTAGTGCCATCGATGGAACCCATATAAATCCCACGGGTCTCAAAAGGCTTAGGATCATAAGGGTGCTGCAGTACATTGCCGACGTTAAGTATTTCGTCACTTACATACACTGCCCTTGCGGCATCGTCAGGAGGAAGTAAACCTGTCCAGAAATGATCATGATTGCCCATCGTCTGGTACCAGGGGATAGATTTATCAAGTCCTTCTGCCTGGAATTCGTCCTGGTAATCATTCCCCTCGCCTGGTTTGGGATCATCCTTTATGCCGGAATCGGGAATAATTTTCTTGCCGTCGAGAATATCAATGTACCACCGTAGTTCGTTGTACTGCGTGTTGTTGCAGGCATCGCCCATTGAAATCCCGAAGTCAAAAGGCTTTTCTTTGTGAAGTAAATTTATCGTTCGGATTGCAGCATCGAAAACCTGGGTTGTAAACAGTAAAACCGGCGAATACCCGCCAATAAAACCGCCTTTATATCCAAAATACATAGCCGAAGCAGGGGTTTCCTCATCGGTCATATGGGCATCGGTGATGGCAAAAAAGTTTAACAGCCGGGCAGATTTTGTAACCGAGGCTCCGGTGTATCCGGCAGGCATAAGATCGAGCCTTTTCTGGTAATCAAGCCCCGGGCCGTAAGACCATGAACCGTATTGAGGGAACCCTGGAAATTTGGAAACTTCGTATGGATACATAACCGGCCAGGATGAAACGTTTGCCGGGATAATAGTTCTGTCGAGCGTTGTGTAAACCCTGGTTGCTAATGGATTTACCAGGTGGTTGTCTTTGCTGCAGCTGTTGAAAATAATAATTGCAGAAGCGATAAAAAAAGGAATGCTGATTAAAATGCGTTTTGTGTATTTCATACTCTTTTTGATTGGTATAGTGACTTCTCAATAAAAACGGGAAATGCAGGACTGGTTTTATTGTTTAAATGAATGTGCTTCGAAACGCGAAGAAGGACTCCGGCTTACAGCCGGAATCCTTTGCTAAAAGCAACTCGCCTCAATTATTGACCGATTGTGTGAATTATACCCATCTCATTAAAACGAGTTAAATTGTAAAGTTCACCCTAAATACAAAACATGCTATTTTGTATAACGTAATTCGTCAACAGCCATCAGTGATACAATATCATTCATGAAGTTGTAAAGCTTCACATAGGTTTGAGAATGAGTATCAGTTGTATTTTCCGGTGTTATGACGACAAAATTCATCGTTGTCTGATGCGGATTATAATCAATCCATGTTCCTGAGTTCGCGTAGATACAGTATTCTCCGTTAGTGTTGTTCGACGCAATTATTTCCGGCTGGTGGGTATGTCCGAAAACAACGATTCTCTTATCCGAATCCGGGTTCATAAAGTACTGGGTCTTTGCCTGGTCATCTGTTTTACTGTTATCATCGGCATCTGCCATCGCCTGCGTAACCGGAAATTTGACTGCCACTTGATTTAAAACTTCTCTTTGGTTCCAGTTGGCAGTGTCATAAATCCCTTTAAAAAGATTCATATTAATAAATCCACCGTCAGTTAACTGGTAAGGTACTATGTCATCCACCGAATAAGTCTGAGTAAATCCATTAATTTTTGTTATAATTAACGGAACGTTGAATCTGTTTCTTATAGGAAACATTTCCACTAAACCTATCCAGCTCTTCCAGTATTGATAAGCTAAAAACTGACTTTCATCACCGGTATTATTTAGTGCTGGATCAGGTAAGGTATCGCCGTGTATTGCGACGTTTTGTTTAGATGCAAGTGCTGCTATTCTTGTGAAAAAATATCCCGGAGGCATGATGCTGCCAGGCGCGATATCCTTGTTGGAAATCGGGTCAGGTGCACAGGCAAAATTATAACGATGCCCATGCTCAATAGCCAATATCGGCAAATCGGCGGGAGTGTAAGTCCCTAAGCCCTGCTGATTATCGCGTGCCTGGTTTATGCCGGGAAGAATAAGGTTGACATTTGCGGCAGTTATGGCCAGATCGTGATTGCCGGGGACATAAGTAACCTTAATTTTGCCTTCCTTTATGATCTGGTTTATAGCATCAAACACTATTATGTTGGTTGCTGCCAGACGCTGTACAAAATCAGCCTGGTCCTTGCCGGCATAGGTGTCAACATCCGCCGGTACGAACCATTCATCGATCAGGTCGCCGGCAATTACAAGTTCTTTAACATTCGGGCTCACCCTCATCTGCCCGAGCAAGTTCGCGAGAGGCGCCCGATTCTTATTACATTCGGTATAAGCCTCATCCGCGCCCATATGCATATCGCTTACCACAACGATCATATTTCGTACATTGGTACCATTGGCGAACGGATTAATCGCCGGAGTCGGATCAGACTCCGTTTTTCGGCATGATGCAGATATAATTAAAAATATCGCAATAAGCAGCGGGTAAAAAATTCTCATTAATTTTTTCATGTTTTTAGTTTTACATTGCCATTCTATTAAGTCTATTACAGGACTTCCGTTTTTTAATGGGTTCTGGACTCCACTCTTATTTCTGTTATTTATATTTTTTCACTTCAAGTTTGTTTGCTAAGAAGCATTCACCGTCATTTCTTCTACTACCAGTGAAATTTTTTCAAATTCATCCGCTTTCGAAAAGAAATAGTCGGCACCGTACTGCATGGCCAATCGCCGGTAATACTCAGATGAGTAAAAAGTAAGAATGATGATTTTGATAGCTGTGGATTCTTTTCGTATTCCTTTTAATACTTCGAGGCCGCTTAATCCCGGCATTTTATAATCCACTATGGCAAGATCGGGTTTTAAAAGCAACAAGCCTTCAAGCGTTTGTGAACCATTATCATACGAACCTACAATCTCCACCTGCCCAAACTGTCGGAGCATTTGCTGCAATCTGTCACGAATTAAACCTGAATCATCTGCTATTAGTACTTTCATATATTTAGGTATTTTCTGCACTACAAATGAAGACTATATAATTCAGTTTGTCTGTAGGGAAAAGACTGATTCTCGTGTAGGATATATCCTACAAGGAAATTGTAAATAACTAATTATCATATCAATAGAATAGAGTCAAAATAAAAAAAGAAAATAGTATCATAAATACTAGTCAAAAATATTGGCTGAAAATTATTTTTATTGAATAAATTAGAAATAGTTCTTCCTGAAGAATTTTTACCACTAAGGCACTAAGGTTCACTGAGGATATTTTTTTGCTGATGTTTTTTGGTGAACATGGAGTTCAGCTGGATTATTTATTTTTTCTGAAAAGCATAAAATCTGAATTATTTTCTCTGTGTTTTTCTTTGCGCTCCCTGACTCAGTGGTTTTAACATTGAATTTAAAAAACAGGAAAAGCCGGATTCGGCCGGCTTTTCCTGTAAAAACATGATTCAAAAAAATGTCTACTTCATAATAACAACCTTCCGGAACATATTGGTTGTTGAGTTGCGAAGAGCAACCATGTAGATGCCATTTGCAGCATCATTAAGAGCAACAGGTATTGTCATTCTATCGCAGATGCTAACTTTTTCCTGATTCCAGACCAGGATACCAGTACTATTGTATATTTCAATGTTAAGTTCTATCGGTTCTTCTGAGGTTATTTTAATGGTAAACAGTCCTTTGCCTGGATTTGGATATACATCAAATGAATGACTAACTTCGAAATCAGTGACAGAAGCAGGAAGAAACAGGATAGTATTGGAAGCTTCAGAACTGCAACCGTTATGTGTTACGACAACTGTATAGTTTCCATCTGCTACCGCTGTATATTCTGAACCTGTGGCTACTTCAATTGCCACGCCTTCGAGGTACCATTGATTACCGGTTTCCGAATCGCTGGTAAGTGTATTGCCAAGTAGTGTAATAGCAGGTTTGCCTGGAACAGAATTGACTTTTATCTTTACCACATTTGATCCGGCGGCTCCGGTCCAGTTGCTCATACAATCTACTCTCGACAGGCGTTTGTACCAGGTTGTACTCTCAAGTGATGCCGGTTCATACGTTTCCGATGTTGCTTCAACTAAATTGGTAAACAGTAAACTGTCGGCCGAACTTTGCCATTGATATTCGAGGCTACCGGAGTTCTCGGATGGCAATTCTGAACTAGTAATTACAATGGGATAGAATGGCGAGCACCCGCTTTGGCTACCGGAAATTATTCCGCCTTTGGTTGGATTGCTGCATGGAGACACATCATATTCCCAGGCGCCCATAGCAGGGTAAAGCAGGCTGCGGTTTAATCCTGCGTAGTCGGTAGTTATGCCTGTTCCGGTTACGGCAACCAGGGTTTTGGTTGATGGCAGTAAACTGGCTGCGGTTATACCTGCAGCATTTGCAAAAGCAGGATCTATATTTAAACTATTGGCATCCTGGCCGGCTACCAGGGGCAGGGTGTCCTGGGCTGTTCCGTTGATATAGGCCAATACGCCGCCGGTGCCCGGAGCATAATAATCGTTATAATCTAATGCCAGGTTGCCAGTTGAAGGAACACTTTCCCCGAAGTATAAACCATAGTTTTTAACGAAACCATCTTCATTACTGCGGCTGTTGACAAGTATATTGTTTCTGATATCGCGCTCAGATGAGTGATCAGCCAGGTAAAAAGCATACGAATCCGAATTTCCCACTGATGGATAGCCTCCTATATTTACAGTGTTAAAGTAGTAGCGGCTGCCATACTCAGGTGTACTGTCATATATACCCGCTATTCTATACGTATAGGCAAAATCGTCTCCAACATTGATAATGTTATTTGTAACCGTAGTAAACGTGGAAGCACCGTTTGCTGATTTGCTTCCTTTGCTCAACTTGTTTACCTGGAAATCAGCGAACAGCTTGTTACTGAGCGGACTTTTCTTTTTGTTAAACATAGTAGCTTCTATTGACAAACCTGTTACTTCTGATGCTCCATTGGATGAAACAATGCTGAGACCACCGACATAATTACCGGAAATAGTATCTTCAGAAGCAGCAATCTTTAAAAGCAACAAACCCTTTACCGATACCAGTTGATCAGGATTGGTATTCGATAGGTTGGTAATCGTGTTGTTTGAAACGGTCTGAGTTCTGTTTGCAAACGCAATGATCCCTGACACTGAAGGAAAGAATGCATCGCCGGGAAGGCTTGAATTTGTTGTTAAATTGCTAACGCGATTCTCTGAAATAACGGAAGCGTCATAAGAGAAATCGACTATGCCATATAGCAAAGATTCATTATTTGCGCTTGTATCACTGGTTATGCTATTTAATCCGGATACAATATTCCCGGAAATGCTATCCGACAAACTTCCCTCGCAAAAAATCCCAATAAGCTGTTGATTCTCATAACTTTCAGGATTAAAGTATTGTATGTTGCGTGCATCACTCAGGCTTCCAACCTGGTTGTTCCGGATAAGGGTATTCGTATTACCATTACTCGTTGAAAAAATACCTGTAAAATTGAGAGTTTTCTCCTTATCAGATAAAATCATAAATGATCCGATAGTGTTGTTTTCAATACGCACATTTTCAGATTCAATGGCAAAAATTGCATACGAATCCCCGCCAAGAACTGACTCAATAATAATAGATCCTGTTCCTGTGGTGTCCCCGATCATATTTCCTGCTATGGTTCCGATATTTGCGTCGCCATTGCCGATGAGTATCCCGGACCATGGAACCTCGTTACTGCTTCTGTTGTAAAAATTCCGGATTGTATTTCCCTGTATGGATGAAGCCTTTGAAGAGCCTGTTATTAAAGCAATTCCCCTGAAACTGATATTCCCGTCAGCATTATCCCACCACCTGCCACTGCATTCGCTTCCACTCCCGCCAATAAAGTTCCCTGAGATAGAAACAGTATTCCCCGACTTGCTGGCAACATTAATACAGGTAACGGTAGTTTCCTCAAAGGTATTATAGGGTCCTGTTTCGTAGAAGCTGTTATCGGAGATTTTCCAATCCATATTGCTGCCTTCAAGTAGTATTCCGTTAGTGTAGTGTTGAACAGTAACAACACTCTTATTTGCAAAGTCAAAAATATTGTTATGAGATATGATGTTAGCACTGTTATCCATATCAACTGCCTGAATTCCCAGTGAATATATTGCATTCACGGGTCTGTTCAAAGGATCGGGAGAGGTAATGTCGTTATTTAAAATAACAATACTGTCATTCCCTCTTGTTCCGTTGGTGGTACTAAAAAATACAACACCGGTATTTGCGTTGTTGGATGAGCCTTTCAATGTGCAATATTTCACAGTATCGGCAACAGCGTCATTAATAAACCTGATGGTTGAAGTGCCGGCAACATCCGAAAAACTTGTGTTAATGATAGTAAGGTCTTTTTCGGCGTTTAACCCGTTAAGGCTGCCATTAAAGGTTACATTATCGGCTCCGTTCAGATCAATAAGCGGGGCATTGAGGTTGCCGCTGATAGTCAGACCGGTAACAACAGGATAGATATTTACCGAGAAATAATCAGAACCTTTAGGAAATTTTAAATACGGGCTGTGACCGCTCTGGTAAAGCACTGCGGTTGCCGGTTCAAACGTATTGCCAATGATTTTTACGGTAATTGCCCCGCGATGTATGCCATTGTTTATATTATCAAACGCTGACTTAAGGGTAGCATATTGGGTTGGCGTTGTATTTCCTGCGGTAGCAGTAACTTCGACAGCGGGAGGAACTATTGCCATTTTGACCACATTGGATTCTGCTGCATCGTTCCAGTCGGTTTTACAACTTACCCTTACCAGTCGTTTGTACCAGGTTGAACCTGAAATAAGGCCAGGATCATAACTTTCGGATGATACTCCATCAATGGTAACGAAAGCAATGCTATCGGTCGAAATCTGCCATTTATATTCAAGTTTGCCGGAGTATCCGTCGGGTTGGGTTAAACCAGTGATTTCTGCCGCGTCGAAAGGGATACAATCACTTTGGTTTGCCATGATGGTGCCTCCGGAGGCAGGATTAACGCAAAGAATCCCAGGATAAGTAATTGCAATCAATTCCGGCAAAAGATTCAACAAATCACCCTGAACGAATTGCATATCCCAACAATGATAATTGGTGTTAGCATATTTTATAGTACTGGAAAAAGAACTGCTGTCAGGTATAGGTATTGAAGGAAACAAGGAATATAAAGGATTTGAAAGATCATTTGAAATTGAAAATGGATTCGGTATTACTCTCAAATCCATAGGAACAGGCATAATATCAATCATTAAATAGGTGCAACCGGGTTTGTTTACTGCCGATATAAACCGTGCTCCGAACATATCATCAAAACCCCAGTACTGGGTGCTATCCGGTGACATCGAAATGTAACGGGTAACCAGCTTATTCGAAGTATAACCAAAATCATAATTAGAATCTCTATGCCTGTTATTTACCGTATCGTAGGTTTGATAAAGTAAGCCTTTATCTACTAAATTCTGGTTATAAAAAATAGAAGCTGCATCAATTGGCGTTACATTGTATCCATTTTTCCATGAGCGCCAGCTTATTATGCAACCACTTTCAAGCGGGAGGCTGGAATCAAGAGTTTTAATATGTTCCAGTGAGCCACCGGTTCTGCTTCCGTCAGTTGCAGCATAATTTGGTTCACCTCCCGAAAGAGCAACTACTAACTGTGACTTAAGGACGGGGTTGTTATCAAATCTTCGGTGTAACAAAAACCGCATCATATCCGATCCTTGTGAATGCCCTATCAGAATAATTTTATGCCCCTTGTTATAATTTTGAAGGTAATTATCAAAGGCGGCTTCAACATCCTTGTAAGCTGTTTCAAAATAATCAGCCAGTTCCAATTTTTTCGGTTCCGTCAGATCGTGCATCAAAAAAACGCCGATTGTCGCTTGTTTGTAGTATGGGACAAAAACCCGGCCATACTGTGCATAAATACCCGCCTGCTCACGATACACAAACTGCGCAACAGCCGTGTCAATTTTATCTATTGCTGTATTACCCGGGAGTTTGTCCATGTTAATGGTAGGATATATATAAAATATATCTACTAAAGTATCGGTATAGCCGGGATAAATTGTATCAAATAAATGTGAAGTATCCGAAGACAGAACTGATAGTTTTAAATCAAATTGTCGGGCCACATCCGTAGTTTTCAAAACAGGATGACACATCCAGTTCTGCGGGAGATTGTAGTCAGGTATCTGAGCCATTGCTGAAGCAGATAGAGCAACAACCAATGCTATAAATAACATTGCCTTCAAATTCATAAATCGTCTGTTCGTTTTCATAGTCGAGTTGTTTTATTTTGGTAAGATGGAATTATTAACAGCTTGCTTATTTTTACGGGTGTTAATGAGAACGCTTCGCTAGTTATTAGCGTCTTAATTGATTTCAAAGGTGTTAATGAAATCCCCGCTTGCTGCAGGCAAGGTTTCGCCAGGTTACTCACATCTTGCTTATTTTTATAGGTGTTCCCCGCGTCTGGCGGGGCTGGCAGTAAGCTAAAGGTTTGCCATAATTGAACACAATAATTATTTTAATGGGTGATTTGTCAATCATGGCTATTTTATTAATCATTCTACACAACTATCCGAAAGTTTGAAATAAAAAGGTGCTTGAGAATCGCATAAATTAGTAGTCGCAAAACAAAACAAAAAATATGCGACTCTACAAGCGATCCAAAAATACAGATAAACCTGTACTCAAGCAAATTATTTGGTGAGGTTGCCAGACAAGCCCAGAAGAGTTCAGTGAAATCTAAACCATCAACTAAACC
>CAIRMR010000187.1 GCA_903879715.1 uncultured Bacteroidales bacterium | reverse complement strand
TACCTGCTGACCGGAAATATTGTAGATAAAGATATCGCCCTTCACCTGGTCCTTCATATTGATATGAACTGTGCGCTGGTAGCTGTAGATGGCTGCTTCCACATTTTTGGTTGGCGTAAGACCCAGCATGGTGAAATGCAGTATAAAGCGCTGGTCGAAGGTGCCGGCAACAGCATCGAAGGTATAAGGACCCGCTGACAAATCGGTGGAAATACCCAATTCGGTATCGTCCAATGTGGTATTGCCAAGGTCGTTTATTTCGGTGGCGGCGATGGTATAGCTTCCACTTTTTCCTATTACAATACCAACCGGAACATCATTAACAGCCGGCAGCGTATTGATTGCCAATGGTATGCTGCCAAGTGTATAGAGCTGTGCGGCTGCGGCTACATCACCATAGCGTTTAAGCGCATCGAATTCCCCATCAAATTCCGGGGTAGCCTCGGGTTTAAAACGTACCACGGCGTCATCCTTGTACCCGTTGCCCGATACTTCTATCCTTAAAAGATTTGGAACAACTCCATTGGCTTTTTTAAAGACTGAACCGGCTGCATGAACACGATCAGAATTGTCAAGCACAAAGTTGCCACCTGTACCCTTCACAAAGAATCCCTGGGTCGGAGCTATAATGTTTGAACCACCTCCGGACCCTGTACCATCAACATAAGCTGACCAATGGGCTGCGGCTGACGGTCCATAGAGGTAAATATAAACAGCGTCATCGATTCCACTTTTATCAACCTGGTCCCAGTCGATAGCCGATGGGAACGGATTGCCTATAAGGTACCAACCCTGTCCACTGCCAGAAACTGTAGTTATGCTGTAACTGCTTTCCTTATTAAGGTCTCCAACAAAAGCTGCAGTAAAAGGTGCGGTTTTTGGATAGAGCGCAAACCCTTTCATAGCCGTAAGCGGAGTTGCAGTGGAAAGTACAGGTGTATAAGTATTAGTGGAAGTGTTAAAATCATACAGGAAGTTACCATAAAACATTGTGGAAGTTACACCCGCAACCGGCGATGAAATATAACTCCATTGACCTGTACTGAAAGCAGGATGTTCCACGGTGATTTTAGCGTTGGTCGACAATGTTAAATTTCCATTATCCTTTAATGACGCGCCCCATTTCACAGTAATATTGTTGCAAACGGCGGCGGCTGTTAATGTTGGATAATGGGTTTTTCCTGAAGGAATAGTAACATTGGTACTTGCACCGGGTATACCGGCCTCAAGCCAGTTGCCCGGGTCAGTCCAGCTTTCGCTTGTTCCGCCTTCCCATGTTAATGCAGCAGGTATTGTGTTAACAACAATTGGATATTCTGCTGATATAGTTCCGCTGCCACAAGCGTTAACTCCGTATACTGTAAGATTACCGCCTGTTGCATTTGCAGCGTAATCAATAGTAATGCTGGCGCCTGTTCCATTAATCGTAGAATTTGAACCGGTGTAAGCCCATACGTAACTGCTTGCATTGTCAATGGCAGGTACCGAATAAGTTATACCCGTATTGCCCTGGGTTACTGTCGCAGTACCGGTAATTGTTCCAGTTCCAACAATACCGGTAACTGTTACCTTGCAGGTATCAGCCCGTCCTCCTTCTGTTGACCGAACAATAATATCAACATTTCCGGGAGCAACTGCATAAATTTTGGAGCCGGTAACCCGTGCAATACTGTTGTTTGTACTTGTTTTAGTATAGGAGCCATCGTTAACCAAATCCGGCACTATTGTAACGGCAAAGCTGATGGAATCGCCCTGGCAGAGAGTAATCTGCTGAGGCAATATTGAAATGTTTGCTGGCCTCACCCACTGATAGGCTCCAATACTAACGCTGTCGGAACGGATTTCTCCCCTTTGATCCGCTGTATTCAGATACAAAGGATTTCCTTTGCTTTTTGCCGGATTATTGGGAACGGTTTTTAATTTCATGGTAGGTGTCAATCCGCCGTTATAGGCAATAGAATCTAACCATGCTGAGGCCGCAGCTACGGTAGTTGAAATTACATCATTCTTGCTGCTGCCGTACAAGCTGCTCCCCAGGATGCTGTATTTAACAGTAACCAGGTTTGGATCAGGAATCTGGCTTAAACTCACACCAGACCATATCGAATTATCTATGTTAATATAATTACCACTGCCACCCACATAACCGCCACCGGAAATAGTTGAATTTTTTAAATTTACTGTACAAATAAAAAAACTTACCAGTCTGCCTGCAATAGTTGAGTTGTCAATATTGTAGGTGGACCCTGTCATCGCCCACAGATCCTCATAATCCCCGATATTCTTGTATACACTACACCTGTCAACGTTCGCTCTGGCACCTTCCAGGTATATTGCTTTTCCGTAACCGGAAGCTGTATTGTTAAAATATTTACTGTTAGTTGTATTCAGAGTGGCAGTTATCATCGATATTCCCCCGCCCTGGCCATTCACTTGTATAATGAAAATACCTCCTGTTGAAATATAGGTTTGCTGAATAGTATTATCATTTACGGAAGAGTTCAGTACGGACAAAACTGAGGCTTGATTGATGTTAATAGATGAACGGGTACAGCACATGCCGGCTCCGCTATTCCAGGCTGAATTATTTATTACCTTACAGTTTATAATTACTACATTTGATTTGGTTTGTGGAATTAGCACACCACCACCGTTATCATCATTTTTATAAGTGTAATATCCGGGAGTATAACCATATGTAGAGCAACTTGCCCTGCCATCCCTGATAGTAAATCCATCTATTACTGCCGATCCCGATGCAACAACTACATGATAGCTGTTATCTAAAGTTTCTCCGGCTACCCCAATTTCGCCACTTAGAATTGTTTCATGATTCTGGAAATCACGATTTATTGTATCAGTTCCGGAAACCGATCCGGAAAATCCACCTACCAGCCTGATGTTATTAACGGTAAAGGTTTTATTCCTGTCAATTGTAGCTGTTGGCTTATATGTACCTTCGGAAGCATAAATGGTTATTTTTTGCGTGAGAGCCCCCTGTTTTAATGTTTCCAGCAACAAAGGCAGGCTTATAGCTGCATCCCACGAATGCCCGTTTGCGCCTGGTGAAGCAATTTGCTTTACAAAATATGGTCCGTAGTAATCGGTAACATTCAATACCAATGAATCTGCCAAGGCCGTATTTCCTGCAACGGTCCCAACAATTCTGCAAATTCCCGGAGCTATAGTGTGTATTACTCCTAAGGCATTTATAGTTGCAATAGCAGTGTTGCTGCTCCGCCATGTAATATTCTTATTGGCAGCATTCCAGGGCGTTAAATTATAACGGGGAGTAATATCCCATACAGGGTAAGCCAAAATTTCATGATCCAGTAACGAAAAAGTACTTGCCTGTATATTGTCTCCACTGCTTACAATATAGGGTGTGCTTATTACAGCGGGAATAGTATCGCCCGGAATTTTCCACCCAAGCTTAATCTGGTCGGTGAATGTTGTGTCGTAGTGAAGGATTTCGAAAAAGTATTTCTGGCCGGCAATCAGAGTTTGAGTCGAAATATTCCTGGTCCAATCCGTTTGAATTGAAAGGATATTGCTTTTCAATTGCGCATTTGCCGATGAGGTGTCGGTGCTCAGCCAGAACTGCCCTGCATTATCACAGGCAAAATAAAATGAATAGTTGCCATCGTAGGGCGGAATAATATATCCCCTGATGCGCGACGCGAAATGATCAAGAGTTGTTGAATGATCAGGTGTGTTTAGCGACACCAGTTTTACAACCAGGTCGGGTAATGCATGAGTCGTTTTTAAAGTATTAAAATCATAGGATGTCTGGTTTTCGAAGATTTCCCAGTCTACACTATCAATCTGGTTTACCAGCATAGGGTTTTTCCATTGGTAAGCGCCAATGCTAACACTATTGGGCTGAGGATCAATAAATAATTCCAGGTTTACATTTTGCGAATTCGCTCTTCCGGCATTTAACAAGAGAAAAACAGCAATAAAGAGTGTGAATAAAGTAGCATGAGTTTTCATTTTCTGTTTGTATTAAAGTATCCAAGTTCAATGCTTTGTATTTATTATATGCTAGATGGCAAATATTGCAACCGTCTCCTTTATTTCAAACTATAAATGCCTTTCCTTTTAATGATATATCTGTAGTGCGAAACAGCCTAAAACACGCTCGAAACAGAATCCCTTTCTCTTTTTAAAAGTAAAATAATTAGTGCTGGTTGATTCAATGCATTATTTTCATTTATATGAGGGGTGTATATGATGACATCTATTTTACACTGGTAGTCTCAATACATTCCCACAAAGCCATCTATGTTTTATCTCTCTTAAGCTTCGCTATCAGGAATAGACTATTAATAATTATGTCTATTGCTACACTTATACCCGGAACCATTATATGCGTAATTTTTGTTTTCTCCTTGTTTATGAAGCCTTTAGATAATCTCAAAGATAGGGTATTATAACATATCTATCCGTTTAAAATAGATATAAGTAAAATATTTTAGTTATGAAGCATGATGAGGTTGCTTCGGCTTCGCTCAACCGCCAAAGGGGGACACGTGCTAAGTAAAAGGGTACAAAATCCAATAAAAAGACAATAAGAGGACACAGTATACCCTGTCCCCCTTGGCGAAGGGGGACCACAGGGGGATTGAATGGTATCAGAAAAAATTATTAACGTTTAGATTTTAAAAAAGGAATCCCCCTTGTTCCCCCTTTTGGGTTTCGGCTTCG
>CAIRMR010000186.1 GCA_903879715.1 uncultured Bacteroidales bacterium | reverse complement strand
TCCCTCTCTTTTAGAGCTTCCAGTACCACTTTGGCCTTAAACTCTTTACTGAATTTTCTTCTGGTTGTTGACATGCTAGTAAATTTTTAAAGTTAATACTTTATATCTTAACTAGCTGTCCGATTTTGGGGGAGTATTATATAATAATCATCAATGTACTTCAGCCGGAATGAATGCATTTATAGAAAAACCTGCCACAGAAGATATACTCAGAGATACTGTTATCAAACTTGTTGCTGTTAGTTTATTAAGCGAACCTGAATCCAAATAAAAATTTCGCCAGGCACTAATAACTGCCTGCACCCTCCCCGGCTTCACCATTCTCCTGCGGTTCGCCATATTTTTTTGCCTGACAAACATAGCTCACCGCATCAACAGAGCGCAGCCCCGCCTGCAGCGGGCAGGCTTGCCTGATGTATACCTGCGCGAAGCTGGCAGGCAAGCTGCGATCTCACCGAAAGTAATCTGCGAATTTAGCGGCGCGGTATCACGCGATGTACTGAGACTTCGGCGTGAGACTAAGGCGTGAGCTCAGTCGAACGCTTGCCGAAGTGAATACCCGTGAAGATTAGAAATAAATGAGTAAATCTGTGGCTAAAATGTCTATAGACTCAACTTGAAAAGTAATCCGAAATAAGTATATCTTTGCACCGGCAATTAAAAATTGGAAACAATTGGATTGCCATTCTTCAGGGCAGGGTGAAATTCCCGATCGGCGGTATAGTCCGCGACTCCGCCTCAGGCGGATTGAACCGTTTAAACTCCGGTACCGACAGTATAGTCTGGATGGAAGAAGAATATTGATCACCCGGCGCTTGCCTTTATTGGCATGCGTTATTGTGTGTCTGTATTTTAGTCATCGGCCCTTGAAGAATTCTTCAGGGCATTTTTGTTTTCAGAACATAACTTAACGATGAAAAAGATACTTTTACTTCTACCCGGCCTGATTTTAATGATTTTTGTATCAGGTAACCTGTTTGCACAGGAATTCAAAATTAAAGGAACCGTTACGGATGGCAATACGAACGAAACTATTCCGGGCATTTCAATCCGGGTCGAAGGCACAACCGTAGGCACACTCACGGGGAATGATGGTACGTTTGAATTGAACCTGAATACCGAAAAAGCAGGGCTGCAGTTCACGCATATTTCTTACAAACCTTTTAGATACGAGGTGTATCGTAAGCCAGGCCAGTCAATAAATATAGGAGTTATTCCGCTTGAACCAATCGTAATAGAGCTTGAAGGTGTGAAAATCATTTCATCTTTTGTAACCGAGCGAAATACTCCTGTAGCGATTTCCAATATCAAATCCCGGACTATCGAACAGAAAACCGGCAACCAGGATTATCCCGAAATCCTCAAAATGACTCCCGGCATTTATGCCACTAAAGAAGGCGGCGGCAGCGGCGACGACAGGCTTTCGCTCAGGGGATTTCAACAGGAAAACGTATCTCTGCTTTTAAACGGAGTTCCGGTAAGCAGCATGGAAAACGGGCTTGTGTACTGGTCAAACTGGACCGGTTTGACGGATGCAACCGAAGCCATTCAGGTTCAACGTGGCTTAGGCGCCTCAAGAGTAGCCATGAATTCAGTTGGTGGTACAATCAATATAATTACCAAATCAACATCAGCCGAAGCTGGCGGAGCGTTGCGATACAGTATTTCGGATTATGGAAACAGCAAAACAACATTGAGTTTCTCTACCGGTAAAATGAAAAACGGAACTTCGTTAACTTTCCTTGGTTCGCATACCGTCGGGCCTGGATACGTTGATGCAACTTATGTAAACGGCTGGGCATATTTCCTGAGTGTAAGTAAGGAATTTGGCAAAAAACACCGGCTTGTACTCACCGCTATGGGCGCTCCCGAAAAACACGGACAGCGGAATTATGGAATGAGCCAGGCTGATTATGATAAATTCGGGGTGAAATACAATAAAAACTGGGGCGAATACAAGGGAGAGATTTTGAGCCTCTCGGAGAACTTTTACCACAAACCACAAATTAACCTCAACCATTATTGGAACATTACACCTAAAGCTTTCCTGGCTACATCGGCTTATGTTTCTTTTGGCAAGGGTGGTGGAAAGTATACTGAAGTTTTCAATTATGGCAAGCCAACCTGGGATTACCGAAAGAACAATCAAATTGATTTTGATGCTGTATTCCTTACCAATTCCACGAATACCGATTCAACCACTCTTGCTGATGGATCAGTAGTTAAAGGATATTCAAAAAATTTAATCACTAATTACAAAGCAAATCATTACTGGGTTGGCTTGTTGAGTTCGCTTACACTCGATCTGAATGATCATTTGAAAATTACTACCGGAATCCATTTACGTAATTTTAAATCACATTTGTACGAAGAAATTGATAACCTGATGGGAGGCAACTTCTGGGTGGAACAATATGCCTGGTCGCTGGCAGGCGTATCCGGGCGCGATCAGGTCAAAAAACCCGGTGATGTAATTAATGTCGACAATTATTCCATGATCAGCTATGGCAATGTTTTCGGCCAGGCAGAATACAAGATTGGAAAACTTACAACTTTTGTGGCTTCTACCCTATCCGGAACGCATTATAGAAGAGAAGATCCATATAATTATCCGGAAAATCCTTTGAGCGAGCCTGTAAGCAAAGCCGGATTCGATGTCAAAGGTGGTGCCGGTTATAAAGTTGGTAAATATGGGAACGTGTATGGGAATGTAGGATTTTATTCACGCGAGCCGTATTACAAATTCGTGTATGTTAACTTTTCAAATACAGTTGCAAAAGACCTGGTGAATGAAAAGATCACTTCTGCTGAAGCCGGTTATACGTATGAAAGTGGTAAAATTACATCCCGCCTAAACCTTTATTATACGCTATGGAAAGATAAATCCCTTTTATCGCGCGAAAACATTCAGCTGGCCGATAGTACTCTTACCCGTTCACTGGTTCGTGGATTAAATGCGCTTCACCAGGGAATTGAAGCTGAAGTGAGTTATAAAATTCTAAAAAATCTAACTCTTGCTGCAACTCTTTCGCTTGGCGACTGGAAATGGCAGAATGATGTCTCAGCCAGTATTTATAATGATAACCAGGTTTTGGTTGACAGCATGATGGTGTATACCAAAGGATTGTATGTAGGTGATGCTCCTCAGACTCAGCTGGGACTTTCGGCAGAATACCATACTATTGACGGTTTCCGGCTTTCAGCCGATTGGGTGTTTTACGACAGGCTGTATGCCAATTTCGATCCTGTAAACCGCAATAACCCGGATGATAGCAGCCAGCCTTATAAAATCCCTGCCTATTCGCTGATCGATTTGTATGCAGGATATGATTTAAAGGTAAAGCAATTCCCGGTTTCGCTGCAGTTAAGTTGCCAGAATATATTCAATAAGGAAAGCATAATCCGGGGAGATGATGGCTACGGTCATGATCTGGAAACATTCACTGGATTCTGGTCTTTGGGCAGGACCTTTAATGTTTCGGCAAAGATCAGTTTTTAGTTTCAGCTGGTTCAATCCTGAAGAAAATCATTTATTCGCTATTACTATTTCAATATACAGGAAAATAAGTACCGAATAATTTTTGGATTGGAAACAATTCTTACAGCTATTATTAGTGTTACTATTTAGTATAAACATCTCAAACTAACTTATTTATAACGAGTATAAATTACAAAAATCTGCTATATTGTTTGTCGAATCTGCTACTTATATCTATATATTTACATTCGATTGAACTAACTTAAACCTACAGCTTTATGGAAAATAAGCAACCCTCATTTTATGAGGAAGTCAGGGGGGATGGGATATCCCGTAAAGATTTTCTTAAATTTTGTGCAACAATGGCGGCCTTCCTTGGATTAGAATCCAGCGGTATCGGCCAGATCGTTAAAGCACTTGAAACCAAACCCCGGCTCCCGGTCATTTGGTTCCATTTCCAGGAATGCACCTGCTGCAGCGAATCTTTTATCAGGGCTTCGCACCCAATAGTAGCAGATATTGTTTTGGGTAAAATTTCGCTGGATTACCAGGAAACCCTGATGGCAGCTTCCGGTGTTCAGGCTGAAGAAGCGTATAAAGCTGTGATGGCTAAATTCCCCGGCGAATATATCGTTATGGTGGAAGGCTCAATTCCGACAGAAAACGAAGCCTATTGCTGCATAGGTGGCAGAAGCGCGAAACAGATCCTGGAAGAAGCCGTTCAAAATTGTAAAGCAGTTGTGGCCTGGGGTAACTGCGCTTCGGCCGGATGCGTTCAGGCTGCAAGCCCAAATCCTACAGGAGCTAAACCCGTTCATAAAATTATCAGTGGTAAACCTGTTATCAATGTACAAGGATGCCCCCCTATTGCCGACGTTATGGCTGGCGTAGTGGTTCACCTGCTTACGTTCGACCGTATTCCTCAACTTGATGCCCTGGGTCGCCCTAAAGCCTTCTATTCGCGCCGGGTGCATGATACATGCTACCGCCGTGCTAATTTCGATGCCGGTTTGTTTGTTGAGTCTTTCGACGATGAAGGAGCAAAGAAAGGTTACTGTCTCTATAAAATGGGATGTAAAGGGCCCGTTACCTACAATTCATGCGGAATCATTAAATGGAACGACGGAGTCAGTTATCCAATCCAATCCGGTCATCCTTGTATCGGATGCTCTGAAGAAGGATTCTGGGACAATGGTCCGTTCTACCAGCATCTGCCAAGCATTGCAGGATTTGGAATTGAAACCACAGCCGACAAAATCGGTCTCGGACTTGGCGTTGCTACAGCAGTTGGCGTTGCAGGACATGCCATTTATACCAATATCCGCAAAAAGAAGGAGATCACAAATGCTCCTGAAACAGCTTCCGAAACAGAAAAACCTAAAGCATTATAACCATGGCTGAAAGAATCGTTATAGATCCCATTACCCGGATCGAAGGTCATTTACGGGTTGAAATTGAAGTTACAAACGGAGTAATCACCGATGCCTACAGCGCCGGGACAATGGTTCGTGGCATTGAAACCATATTAAAAGGCCGTGATCCGCGTGATGCATGGGCTTTTGTAGGACGCGTTTGCGGTGTTTGCACCTCCACACATTCGCTTACCTCTGTCAGAACCGTTGAAAACGCCCTAGGCATTTCTGTCCCTCCCAACGCTGAACTTATCCGTAACCTGATGGCAAATGCCTTGTATATCCAGGATCATGTGGTACATTTTTATGTTCTGCATGCACTCGACTGGGTTGATGTAGTATCAGCGCTTAAAGCTGATCCGGCAGCAACTTCCACCTTAGCACAAAGCATTTCCGCATGGCCAAAAAGCTCTGTAGGATATTTTACCGATGTTCAGAAAAAGTTTAAAAACTTTGTTGAAAGCGGGCAGTTAGGCATTTTTGCAAACGGTTACTGGGGACATTCAGCTTACAAGCTGCCCCCTGAAGTAAATCTTATTGCCGTTGCCCATTACCTGGAAGCTCTTGAATGGCAAAAGGAAATTGTAAAAGTTCATACCATTTTCGGTGGTAAAAATCCGCACCCGAATTATCTTGTAGGTGGCGTACCTTGTTCCATCAATATCGACGAAGCCAATGCCGTTAATGCGGAAAGGCTTGCTATGGTTGGTAAACTTTTCGAAGACGCAAAAACTTTCGTCGACCAGGTTTATATTCCCGATTTGCTTGCAATTGCTTCTTTCTATAAGAGCGATTGGGGTGCTATCGGTGGTGGACTGACAAATTATATGTCGTTTGGCGATTTCCCGACCAACGGGTACAACAATCCGGATAGCTTTAAAATCCCTCGTGGTGTTATTTTAAACCGCGACCTGAGTAAAATCCATGAAATTAAAGCAGATGATCCTGAGCAAATCCAGGAATATGTAAATAATTCATGGTACGATTATTCAAAAGGCGACAAAGTTGGATTACATCCATGGGATGGCGAGACCAAGTTTAATTACACCGGTCCTAAACCACCATACGATCACCTCGATTTTTCGCAAAAATACAGTTGGGTAAAAACTCCAAGATGGAAAGGCTACCCGATGGAAGTCGGACCTCTGTCAAGAATGCTTGTCGGGTATGCTTCCGGCAAACCTGAATTCAAGGAAGTTGTTGATAGTGCACTGAAAGCGCTGGATGTTCCTGTAACGGCATTATTCTCAACGCTTGGCCGTACAGCAGCCCGTGGACTCGAAACCAAACTTACCTGCGACTGGGCATTAGAATTTTACCAGTCACTCCTGGCCAACATTAAAAACGGCGACTCCCGCACCATGAACAATGAAAAATGGGAACCTGCATCCTGGCCAAAAGAAGCTAAAGGTATTGGAATGGTTGAAGCTCCCCGTGGCGCCTTATCACACTTTATTGTAATTAAGGACAAAAAGATTGAAAATTATCAATTGGTAGTCCCGACAACATGGAACGCTTCACCGCGTGATCCTGCAGGAAAACGTTCGGCATATGAAGAATCACTGATAGGAACACCGGTTGCTGATCCAAAGGTGCCGCTCGAAGTGCTGCGGACCATCCACTCTTTTGACCCTTGCCTGGCATGTGCCGTGCATGTGTACGATGAAAACGGAACCAGCATCCACGAAGTTAAAACCTATTAGTTATGAGAAGCCGGACTCTACCCATGCGTGAAGTGCATGTCTGGGAAATGCCTGTTCGAGTTTATCATTGGGTTAATGCACTTTGCGTTACCGTGCTGTGCGTTACAGGCTTTCTGATTGGCAACCCTCTTGCATTTATGAAAGGCACTGAAGCCTACCTGAATTATTGGTTCGGGACCGTACGCTTCATCCACTTCGTAAGCGCGTTTGTATTCTTCTTCAACTTTATTTTCCGCACGTATTGGGGATTTGTTGGAAATGAATTTTCGCGCTGGTACAATTTTATTCCTTTGAAACGTTGCCAATGGAAGGAAATTATAAATGTAATTAAAGTTGATGTTTTACAGGTATCGCATAAAGAGATAGATTCGATCGGGCATAATTCACTTGCCAGTTTTATCTATTTCCTTACTTTCCTGATCTTCCTGTTGCAATGCCTCACCGGATTTGGGATGTATGCTGCAATGAGCACAGCATTTCTACCAAAACTGTTTTCATGGATCGTTCCTTTTATGGGTGGCGATATGCATGTAAGGCAATTGCACCATATACTGATGTGGGGTTTCATCCTGTTTGCCATGGTACATATTTACCTGGTATTTTATCATGATTATATCGAACGCCGCGGTGTAACTTCCTCCATGATTGGTGGCTGGAAATTTATCGAGGAAGATGTGATTGAGCGTCATGAAAACAGGTCGGAAGACTGCCCTAAAGATTAATAGAATTTCTAATACTGAATATTGAACAAGGATTACCGACTTTAAGATTTTAGAAGTAAAACTGAATAAGTGGGACATCTAAAATCAAAAACCGTTAATCCTTGTTCTTAAATTGAGCCTATATTTGTAGGTTAATCCATATTTACAAATCGAAAATTTGATGCCATTACAAAATGAAATCCTGGTTCTCGGGATTGGGAATATATTACTGAATGATGAAGGTGTTGGAATACACGTTGTTTCAGCATTGGAAAAAGAAGGATATTCGGGAGCGGATCTCATGGATGGAGGAACAGGAGGATTCCACCTGCTAGGTTTTATTCAATCGTATAAAACAGTAATAATTATTGATGCCGCACTCGACCAGTTTCCGGCAGGACATGTAAGAGTACTATATCCAAAATATGCCAAAGACTTCCCGGTACAGTTAAGTGCGCATGAAGTCGGGCTTAAGGATTTGCTGGATGCGGCTTTTTTATTGGGAAATATGCCTAAAATCCACCTGGTTGCTATTTCAATTAAAGATTTCCAGGATATGGGAATGGAATTGACACCGGAAGTTGAGGCGGCAATTCCGGAAGCAGTTAGAATAGTAAAGGACCTGGTAGAATCGCTTCAAAACTAATAGAAATCTATTGCTTCATACTATTCAATAAGCAGAAGATTCTATTTCTGCTTTCCCAGCCATTTATACCACAATTCCATCCCTTCGCCGGTCCTTGCCGATAAAAGGATAAATTCCAGGTTCGGATTTAACGACCGGGCATATTCAATAGTTTTATCAACATCGAAATCAACATACGGCAGCAAATCCGATTTATTGATGATGCATAAATGCGAGGATTTGAACATATACGGATACTTCAGAGGCTTATCTTCACCTTCGGTAACGCTTATAACCACAACACGTTTAAATTCTCCAAGGTCAAATAATGCAGGGCAAACCAGGTTGCCGACATTTTCAATAAAAAGAATGGAATTGGGTTCAACATCCAGTTTTTTAAAAGCAGTTTCCACCATCCTTGCATCTAAATGGCAGCCGGAACCCGTGTTGATCTGAATAGCCGGTGCACCTGATTTTTCAATTCTTTCTGCGTCCAGAAGTGTTTGCTGATCTCCCTCAATCACAAATATCTTCCTGTTTGCAATAAGCGCCTGAATGGTTTTTTCCAGAATGGTGGTTTTGCCTGAGCCCGGCGAACTTACCAGGTTTAAACTTAACACATTCCTGTCCTGAAAGGATTTACGGTTTATCTGTGCCAGCCTGTTATTATCCGAAAGTATATCCACATTCAGACTTATCACTTTTTTCGCTCCGTGATCGTGCGAATGGGTAAAGAGAACGCTTTCGTGGGAATGTGAGTGAGAATGGTCGTGGTCGTTCTCATGAGTATGGTCATGCGAATGATTGTGATCATGGTCGTGATCATGGCTATGCTGCCTGTCATGAATTTTCAATTCATTTGTATCTCCGCAACCGCAAGTCTCGCACATATAAAGTAATTTAAAAGATTATTTTTAAGATCTAAAGTGTTATTGGTTAATAGTTATTAGTTATTAGTTATTAGTTTCTGGTGCCTGGTACTCCATAATAATTTCAATTAATCACTTCACTTTTACTCCGCTCAGTGCCCAGAAACAAGAAATCAGAAACTTGAAACCAGAAACTTGAAACCAGCAACAAAAAACTTTTTTACTCAACCACCAGCGAAACCACCCTGAATTCTTCACCTCCACTTATTTCTGAAGGGAAGCATAGGCATTTGGGGCAGGTAGCCATTCGGTATTTCATTTCAAATTCATGGTCACAGGCGTTACATTTTCCTTTTCCAGCAGTTCTGATAATATTGATATCAGCATTTGCAAGAATTGAATCTTTAACAAGAAGTTCCAATGCGGACTCAAACGCATCCGCTTCAACACCACTCAGATCACCGACTTCAATGGTGATTTCCTGGATAGATTCAGCCAAATTCCTTTCTGCCTCGCGTTGGGCAAGATTGATAACTTCTATGGCCATGGAAAATTCGTGCATACAATCCTGTTTAACAAATTCGAGGTAACTGGTCGCCAGATAAGGAATCGATGATACGACGGCCACCTGTTTCGTTTTTCAAAACAACTTTCCCAGGATGATCACTCACAACCCGGCCAATTATCGTACTTTTCTTTCCCAGTTCATTCATTTTTAAAATTTCAAGTATTTCAAGACCTTCTTCTTCACCGGCTACGATCAGCACTTTTCCTTCGTTGGCAATATGCAGCGGATCGAAACCAAGGAGTTCGCACATAGCTTTTACTCCCGGATTTATGGGTAAGGATGATTCATCTATTTCAATTCCCAATTTCGTTTTTCCAACCAACTCATTCAAAACGGTGGCAACCCCGCCCCTGGTTGGATCGCGCATAAATTTCACAGCAGATTTATCCAGCACTTCACGAATCATATGATTCAACGAAGCGCAATCCGATTCAACATTCGTTTTAAAATTAAAAGATTCGCGTGCATTCATTACGGCCATGCCATGATCACCAATTGTACCATTTACAATGATAACATCGCCAGCTTGAATATCTAAAGCTTTGCTGATAAAACTATCTTTTTTTGTTATTTTTCCTATGCCGGCAGTATTAATAAACAGCTTATCGCACTTGCCTTTGTTCACTACTTTGGTATCGCCAGTAACTATCAGAACACCCGCTTTTTTAGCTTCGGAAGCCAGTGATTCTACAACCACTTCAAGTTCACTGATCGGAAAACCTTCCTCAATGATAAATGAAACACTGAGATAAAGAGGCTCAGCTCCCGAAACTGCCAGGTCATTCACGGTTCCGCAGACTGCCAGTTTTCCGATATTCCCTCCAGGAAAAAATAAAGGATCAATTACAAACGAATCGGTGGTGAAAGCGATTTCAGACGAGCCAACCTGCAGAATGGCAGAGTCGGTTTGTTCCTTTAAAATACTGTTGCTGAAATGTTTAATAAAAACATCTTCGATAAGCGAGTGCATCATTTTGCCTCCGCTGCCGTGACCGAGCATTATTTTAGCTTCCTGGTTGTTCATACGCGGTATTTATAATAAGTGGCACAAGTTCCTTCGCCCGAAACCATACAGGCGCCAATTGGATCAGTAGGTGTACATTTTTTGCCGAAAAGCCCGCAATCGACCGGAGTTTTCAGTCCGCGGAGAATTTGTCCGCAGATACAGCCTTTTGGTTCAGTAGATTCGGGCACTTCAACGTTGAATTTTTTTTCGGCATCAAAAGATGATAATTCTTTCCGGATACCTAACCCGCTTTTTGGGATAACACCAAGTCCACGCCAACGGTCATCGCGAAGTTCGAAAACATCCTCTAACATCTGTTGCGCAATTTTATTCCCTTCGTTATGAACAACCCGCTGATACTGAATTTCAACCTTCGGAGTTCCTGCTTCTATCTGCATCGTCAGCATCAGGATGGCCTGCATCATATCAACCGGTTCGAAGCCGGAAACTACAACACCTAATCCGCATACCTCGGCGAGTTCATTATAAATGGCAGTGCCGGTAATGGCTGTAACATGACCCGGAGCAATAAAACCATCTATCTTAACACCTTCTGCAACGAGAGCTTTCATTACGGGTGGCATGACTTTGTGCGCACTCAGAACGAAAAAGTTTTCAAGATTTTCCTTTTTTGCCTCCAAAATCGCTGCTGCTGTTAATGGAGCTGTAGTTTCGAAGCCGATTCCAAGGAAGACAATCTTCTTTTCCGGATTATTCTTGGCGATTTCCAGTGATTCTAAAACTGAATAAACAATCCTGACATCGCTGCCGTTTGCTCTTTCCTTTTCCAGCGAAGTTGTTGAGCCGGGAACACGGATCAGATCACCATAAGTAGCAATAATAACTCCTGGTATCTTGCTGTAAGCCATGGCCATATCAATAAAATGCTGGCTCGAAACGCAAACAGGGCAACCCGGTCCGGAAATAAGGCGAACAGTATGAGGAAGTAACGAGTGAAGCCCGAAGCGCTGAATAGCCATCGTATGCCCGCCACAAACTTCCATCAGCACAATCTCCTTTTTAGAGACTGCCTTTAATTTTTCCGATACTGAAATAATCAGATCCTTTTTACGGTATTCATCAACGTATTTCATTGTCCAATCCGGTTAGGCCTTGCTGATTCTTCTTCCTGTAATAATCGCAACGTTTCAGCCGCAAATTCCGGATCAACTTTTTCGATGGCAAAACCGGCATGAAGCATAATATAATCGCCCGGCACAACATCAGGCAGCATCAGAAGACTTGCGGTATACTCAACATCCTCGATAGTAACAAGGGCTGTATATTCGTTAACAGAAATAACTTTGGCAGGTATGGCTAAACACATAAGAGTTCCCTTCTTTTAGATGCAACGGCTAATTGCCCGAGTGCTATTCCACCGTCGTTGGTGGGCACGCTTGCATGTGAATAAACTTCAAAATTAGTTGACAGCAACATTGCTGTAGTTCCTTCAAGCAGATATTTATTTTGAAAAACGCCACCCGAAAGCACGACTTTATTTATGCTTTCCGCCTGGCGAATGATATTTACAGACTCAAAGATAGCGGAAATTATTGTATTATGGAATTTTGTTGAAATTGTCGCCTTATCAATGCCTAGCTGAATATCTTCGACAATACAACGGATGGTTTTATCAAACCGGATGGTTTCGCCTGATGTAAACGGATAGCTCTCAGTACAGTTGTTTTCTATAATAGATTCCAGTCGCATCGGCCCTTCAGCCTGGAAGGTTGCCACCTGAACCAGGTCAAGCAAGGAGGCGACACAATCAAACAAGCGTCCTGCGCCGGAAGTCAAAGGGCAGTTTATATTTCTATCAATCATCTGAATGATCAGCCTGATTTTTTCGGGATCAATCTTCTTGAGCAATAGTAATTCAAGTGAAAGAAAACCAGTTCCGAAAACTTTATACAGATAGGAAACAGCCGTTCTCCATGTTTCTTCGGCAGCAAGATCGCCTCCAGGCATAGGAATGTAATCAAAATGAGTGACACGGGTAAAATCATTCAGATCGCAAACAAGGAATTCACTTCCCCAGATATTCCCATCTGTACCATAACCAGTTCCATCAAACGCCACACCAATCACCTTTTCATTCAGGTGATGTTCGGCCATGCAGGAAGCAATATGGGCGTGATGATGCTGAACCTGAACTACAGGATAATCGCCCAAACGTAAGCCTGTTTTTGTAGAAACATATTCAAGATGCATATCCACAGCCAATAAGGAAGGTTTTACACGGAACAATTGTATAAACTGAGCAAGCGTCTTTTCGTAAAATAATGTAGTTTCCAATCCCTGCAAATCACCTATATGCTGACTGAGAAATGCTTTCTGCCCTTTACCAACGCAAAAACAATTAGTTAACTCAGCTCCGAAAGCTAAAATTCCTTCAGTATTCAATGCTGTCCGGACAGGAGTTGGAACATAACCACGTGAACGGCGGAAAACCCGTTCCTTGTCTCCAATAATCCGGACTACTGAATCATCTGTTCTATTGTAAATATCCCGGTTATGAAGAATTACGGCATCAACCAATGGCGAAAAATGCTCAAGGGCTAATTCGTTATCAATCAGAATGGGTTCGCTGCTGAAATTGCCGCTGGTGAGCACAATTGCATTGGTTTTCAGGTTGCGAAATAACAAATAATGAAATGGCATATAAGGAAGTATAACGCCAAGGAGATTCAAGCCGGAATTCAACCCATTCGCCAAAACCGGGAGATTTATCGCATTTTTCTGGTTGAGTAAGACAATTGGTCTCCTCCACGAAATAAGTGATTGTTCTTCAATTGCATTTACTTCTGCATACAGTTTCAAACTTTCAATATCCCGGAACATGACAGCAAAAGGTTTTCCTTCCCGGATTTTCAGATCGCGGAGTTTTTGAACAGCTGTTTCACTAAACGCATCGCAAGCCAGGTGCATACCACCAAGTCCTTTAATAAGAAGAACTTCGCCATTTTCAATGCACTGAGACACCTCATTAATGATGTGACTTATATCTGCACTAATCTTTTTCTTTCCAATAAACATTTCATATTCAGGTCCGCAAATGCTGCAGGCAGTTGGCTGCGCATGAAACCTGCGATCCAAAACATTTTTATATTCTGTATGGCAATCGGGACACATTGCAAATGATTTCATGGTCGTTTTGGCCCGGTCGTAAGGAAGATCCTGGATGATCGTAAAGCGTGGCCCGCAATTAGTACAATTCACAAAAGCATAATTGAGGCGTGATCCCGGCTGATCAATATCCTGAAGACATTCATCACAAACTGCAATATCAGGACTGATTTCTGTGATTTCATCCGAAACATCATGACTGCCATGAATGCTGAATGATTCGAAATTTTCTGTCGCGATTGTCTGTGTCGAAATTTTATCAATAGCTGCAGCCTGTGGGGATTCATTTTTAAGAGAATGAAGAAAACTTTCAATATTTTCTGGAGTTCCTGTAACCTGGATCTTTACATTTTCATTGGTATTTAATACCCAGCCGGCAAGTTTTGATTTTGTGGCAATACGATACACGAAGGGCCGGAAACCGACGCCCTGCACCAATCCTGTAACTACGACTTCCAGGGATATATCTCTCAATGTATCTTTCTTGATCAATTATGTAAAAGTATGCATATTTGTTTTTATATTTACTCTTTAAATAATTTACATGCTCACATTTCTCACCGGATTAATAGCAAGCGTAGCTCATGTAGCAACCGGGCCTGATCACCTGGCTGCTGTTACACCTTTGGCCATTGATAGCCGAAAAAAGTCATGGATTGTAGGCTTTGCGTGGGGATTGGGTCATACAATCGGAATGTTGCTAATCGGGTTGCTGTTTATTCTGTTTAAAGAATACCTGCCAATCGAAGCAATTTCAAAGCACAGCGAAACAGTAATCGGAATATTATTAATAGGAATTGGAAGCTGGGCATTAGTGCGGATTTATATCCGTCATAAACACGGGAACAAGCCGCATGCTCATTTTCACACAGAGCCATATTTATATGCCCATATTCATAAGCATACCCATAACATAAAACCGGCTTTTGATCTGATCAGGAATGACAATCACGGGCACACGCATAATTACCTGCATGTGTACAACAGGGAAACCAATCACAAGCATGAACACAATCACGATCATGGACACGGGCACAAACATTCATATACCGGTAAGCTGAAACAAAATGTATTTACGGCTTTAGGAATTGGGATTATACACGGATTTGCGGGCTTCAGTCATTTGTTTGCGCTGCTGCCTTCGCTTGCACTTCCAACGGTATGGGCATCTGTTATTTACATTTCAGCATTCGCACTGGGAACCATTATGACGATGGTTATTTTTGCCTTTATTTTAGGATTGGTGGCATTTCAATCAGTTGTGAAAGACAAACAGGTATTCCTGAAACGGTTTACTATTACGGGAGCATGCATGGCAATTGCGATTGGGATACTTTGGATTGTACATCCGATTTAGCGGGCGCATTTAGTCGGGGCGCATTTTAGTCGGGGCACGACTGTGAGTCGCACTCCGACTAAAATTTGCCTTCCCGTTCCAGAATTTTCTTTCCTGCCCAATGCCCCATCGAGAAACTTCCCTGCAATAAAAAACCACCTGTTGGAGCATCCCAGTCGAGCATTTCGCCTATGGCAAAACAGTTTGGGCGTTTTTTGAATGAAAAATCCAAGTTCATTTCGTTCAGATCAATTCCACCAATGGTTGAAATGGCTTCTTCAACCGGTCGGAGTGACTGAACTGGCAATGCGATTTGTTTCAGGCTGGCAGCAAAAAGCTCAGGCGAAAGGAATGTTTCCTTTGATGTAAATGCTTTGACAAGTGCAAGTTGAACATTGTCGAGATTAAAGATTTCAGCGTAGTTCCTGGTTTTCGTTGAAGTTTTGCCCCGCACTTTTTGGACTAATTGTTCTTCGGTATTGAAAGGTTTCAGATCGAGTATAATCTGGATGGCCTCTTTTGCTGCAAGTGACTTTCTAATTTCAGGAACTACGGGATAGATTGCATTTCCTTCCAAACCATATTCGGTGATCAGGGCTTCGCCTTTCGAATGAAAACCGTTTACAGTAACAGCAATATTTTTAAGTGGTTTTCCTGAATGGTTTGAAATAATATTTTCGGGCCATGCCACATGAATTCCGCAGTTCGATGACTGAAAAGACAAAGTCCGGATATCATTTTTCTCAAATATCTTGCTCCATTCGCCGGTTGATCCGGTTATTGGCCAGGAAGCGCCACCCAGGGCAAAAATAAAATAATCAGCCTGAACCACAATTTTATTCCGGCCGCTTTTAAAGGTGAGGCTTTGATCTCCGTCAAAACCGGCAAAAGCATGTTTGAGATGAAACTCAACACCCTGCAGAACAAGCTTTTCTTTCAGCTTTTTCAATACATCCGCTGGTGTCAGCCCTTTTTCCGGAAAGATCCGTCCGCTTGTTCCGGCAAATGTTGGAATACCCATTTGCAGAAGCCATTCGCGAACAGCAGTTGAATCAAAATCGAGTAAAGCATCTTTCAGAAAATATTCCGGAGTATATTTCCTGGCCAGGTCTTCGCCTTGCAGACTATTGGTAATATTAAAACCGCCTTTCCCGGCAACCAGGAACTTTTGCCCGACACCTTTCTCCTTGTCATAGATACGCACATTGTGAAACGGGCTCAATACATCGGCTGCCATAAGTCCGGCAGGGCCGCCGCCGATTATTACGATTTGTTTTTTTTGCATTAGAGGAAATTGATAAATATACAATGTTTCTTATTTCTTGTTAAACCCCTCCTAAATCCTCCCCGTGGGGGAGGACTTGTAGAATCAGAAGCTTTTGAAGTAGAAGTATTTCTGATTTGAATTCCTCCTAACCTGAACAAGCCAGAGTTAAAAAGTAATGAAAAACATATAACACTGAATAATAAACACTAAAGTAAGGGGCGTACGATACTTTTACATTTTGTGTTTTGTGTTTAATGTTTTTAATTTCTTCCTGAAATATTGTGCCAGAAAAAACATCAACTTAAAAGATTAGATACTAAATCCTCCACTTCATCCGCCTTTTGGACACCTTCTCCTCAAGGAGAAGGAAAGTGGAATTTCTTTTTTTGGGGAGGACTTGTAGAATTAGATGGTTTTGAAGTTAGGGCGTTTCCTTTTCCCCTATCAACCTTTCGCCCCTCGCCTTGTCGCCACTCGCCCCTCTATTCAAAGGTAATTTACTCTTTGGGAGAATTATTCCGTTTCGCAAAATGCTTAGAGTCGCCCCATTCATTAAAGCCAATTTCATCACCGGCCATATGAATACGGGCTTCGAGGCAGTTGCGGCATTCGCTGGCATCTTCGTCCAGGCAGGGTTTGTCTTCGTATAAAAGATAATCCTCGCGGTACTTAACAGGAGTAAGATTGGGCATTATGATATTGGCGCCCACTTTCAGGGCTTTCTCACGGCCTTGCTTATCAATAGCCTGCATGGCAGTGGTGGCGGCAATATTTATATCTTTCATCATGATCCGCAACAAGGCAACCATTTTCAACGATACATCGAATCGCTCTTTTTTAGGCCATAGTGAATCTTTGAATTCGTAAAGCGGCGTATCTTCATGTTCAATAAACGGTCCCATTCCGACCATATCCACATCGAGCTGCTTTAAAAACAGCAAGTCATTGGCAAGATGCTCAATCGTTTGAAAGGGAAGTCCGATCATTACCCCGGAACCAACGTTATACCCGATTTCGCGTAATAATTTCAAGGCATTAATGCGGATATCGAAATCGTGCTTTTTATTATTTGGATGTATTTTGTAATACAATTCACGATCCGAAGTTTCGATGCGTATCAGGTAACGGTGGGCGCCATCGGCATACCATTGGCGATATGTTTTTTCTGTTTGCTCACCCATTGAAAGTGTAATACCCAGTTTCCCTCCTGAAAGTTCTTTTATTTTTTGCAGCAGGGTTGAGACTGTATCCACAAATTGTTCATCGCTACGTTCGCCCGATTGCAATACCATGGAGCCATACCCATTATCAAGAGCGAATTGCGCCGCATCAAGCACTTCTTCTTCCGTAACCATGTATCTTTCCGGTTTTGTATTTCCGGCGCGTATGCCGCAGTACAGGCAGTTTTTGGAACAGATATTTGATAACTCAACTAATCCACGGAAATATACTTTGTTTCCGACATATTGCTTTTTGATTTCAGCTGAACGCGTAAATAGTTTTTTCTTATCCTGTCCCAAGGCATTGAGCAAAAGAACCAGGTCGGCATGTGAAAATTCTTGTTTCAGTAATATTGTATCGATAAAGTCAGACATATTTTGATGCTTGTCAAATATTGCACAAAAATACTATGAATTCTATTGCTTTGACTGGAAAAGAAAAACAGTATTATTTGAAAAAACATTTCGTTAAAACCAGGCACAAAAAAAGCCCTGCTTCACAGCGGGGCTTTACAGAATAATGTTTTGAATATATTAAATTACTTTAACATTTACTGCATTTAATCCTTTTTTACCTTCTTGAAGGTCAAAAGATACCTGGTCATTCTCTCTGATCTCATCGATCAGGCCTGTAACGTGTACAAAATATTCTTTGTCCGATGCGTCATCTTTGATAAATCCAAATCCTTTGGAATCATTGAAAAATTTTACTGTTCCTTTACTCATGATGTTTTATTTTATTTTGATTTTCCGCAAAGATATGTTATAAATACATCACTATTACATTTATCAAATAAATTTTCAAAATAAATTCATTATATTCACATTTATAGCCCTAAATAGAGTAATTAGCTGAGAACCAAGCCTTATTTTACAAATAAAAAGAAGATTTTCTGCATGCTTAACTTAAAATACAAAGTTAGAACGGTGCTAAACCAACTAACCAATCTTCACTGAAGTCATAGATAATGATCCCATTACAGATTTATCGTTAAAGAAAGCAACTTGCTCATTTTCAAATCGTAATGCCAACGCATAAAGCAGTGGAAGATAGTGCTCAGGAGTTGGAATGGATAATTCCACTTCGCGGCCCAGCGTCTTATAATTAATCAGTTGCTGATGGTCATTAGCGAGAATCAATTTCTTGAACTTTTCGTTCGCCTCCTGTGCCCAGTCGAAACCCTGGTTGGGTTTGCCCCAATCCACAGCCCGCAGATTGTGTACCATGTTACCGCTGCCGATCATCAGTACTCCTTTTTTGCGCAACGATGCTAGCTGTTTAGCCAGATCATAATGATATTGTGGATTCTGATAATAATCGAGACTCATCTGGATAACAGGAATATCCGCTTCCGGATACATAACCCGTATCACACTCCATGCGCCATGATCTAAGCCCCATTTTTCATCGAGACCGACAGTGGTTTTTGAAACTGTTTTTTTTGCTTCGTCAGCCAACTCAGGACTGCCAGGAGCGGGATACTGAACATCAAACAGTGCCTGCGGGAATCCGCCGAAATCGTGAATGGTCTGGGGTTTTTCCATCGCTGTTACATAGGTACCTTTTGTTTCCCAATGAGCAGATACACAAAGAATTGCAGTTGGTTTAGGCAATGATTTCCCAAGTTTCTGCCATTCAAGGCTGAATTCGTTGGTTTCGATTGCATTCATGGGGCTGCCATGCCCTACGAAGAGCACAGGCATTTTCACTGTGCTTTCGAAGGGATCGGTAAGCGCACTTAGTTTGTTTAAATTCATGGCAAATCCGGCTAAAGGTAAAAGTGCGAGTGATTTCAGAAAATCTTTTCTATTCATTGGCAATGAGATTGTTTCCGAAATTTTAATAAGTAAATTATGCTTTTTGTTGCAGTAGCTGAACATCCATATTCAGACGTATTTCGTCACCAACCAAAACTCCGCCTGCTTCGAGTGCTGCATTCCAGGTAAGTCCGAAATCCTTGCGGTTGATTTTACCGTTGATTGTAAATCCGGCTTTAACATTTCCCCATGGGTCAGTCATCAGTCCGCCATATTCTACATCAAGTTTTACTGATTGCAAAACTCCTTTTATAGCAAGATCTCCAGATAGTGCAAATTCGTCCTCACCTGTTTTTGCAAGCTTACCCGAAGTAAATGTAATTTCTTTAAAATTCTCAACATCGAAGAAATCAGGGCTTTTCAGGTGTCCGTCGCGATCAGCAGATCCTGTGCTGATTGATGCAGGATTTATCTGAAAACTGATTTCGGCAGTTGAAAAGTCGTCACCATCGGTAACCAGCTGACCGCTGAATTCGCCGAACGAACCTTTAACGTTTGAAATCATAAGGTGCTTTACTTTGAAAGCTATTTCTGAATGTGTAGGGTCAATAACCCAGGATGTTTTTGCTGACATTTTTTTGTTTTTTAAAATGATTAGTTTGATGCAGCAAAATTACAATAGCCAGGCTGGCCAGAGGTTACACTTTCAGGAAGAGGTGTGGTAACATCAGGAAATGTCGGTGTGCATCTGGTCGCGGTACTCAGTTGGCGTTACACCGGTCCGTTTGCGGAAAACCTTTGTAAAATGCGATTTCTCATTATATCCCAGGTCATATCCTATTTCAGAAACCGTTTTGGCTGAATTCAGAAGAAGGTTCCGGGCTTCGATAAGTTTACGGGTTTCAATAATTTCTGTCACACTTTTACCAAACGCAGACTGGCTGATCAGGTTCAGGTTTCGGGTACTCATATTGAGTTTCCCGGAGTAAAAATCAGCGCCTTCGGGACGCATATAATTAAATTCCAATATTTTCAAAAAGCTATTGAATGTAACCATCTGCCACCGGTTTGCAGCCTGGGTGTCAAGATATTCCGTCTTACTATCAGCTTCAAGCTTAGTTAAAAGTGCACTCAGTAAATGCTTAATTACCAGATAATTGATAGCCTCCTCCTGAAATTCTTTCATCATAATTTCGCATAACGAATTTAAAGTTGTGCTGCAATAATCTTCATTGAGCTTGTAATTCACCCTGTCGAGGAAATTGGAATAAAAGTTGAAACGACTATTAGGAACAAGTTCATTTTTAAAACGGATCACCCAGCCGCCGGTTTCAGTATCAGGAGTAAAATTATGCACTTTCCCCTGGGCAACATACACTATTACAGGTGGCTGAAGCTCTTCTTTTGTATAATCGAGAGTATGAACAGGTTTTCCGTGAGTGATAATAAGCAGTTCTTCGTGGTCATGCCTGTGCAAAGGAATTGGATTCAGTATGATTGGTTCCAGAGATTCCTTGGTAAGCCTGATTATTTTAAAGGGTACGTTCATTTTAATAGTATTGGAAATAGATTCCTACTTTTTCACTCCTTCGAATATTGAATCGTAATTAAAATCGTGTTCACAAAAGTACAAATTCGGCATTGAAAAAGACTTTACTTTTATTTGCATAATTGTCTGTTTTTCTTTTCACCTTATAACACTGCAATCACTTCTAAATATAGTTGCACTAATCATATAATTCCGTTATATTTGGGATTCCTTAACTATACCAGATATGAAAAAGCACATTCTACTTCCGTTATTCGTTTTGTTTTCAAGTTGCATTTTTGCACAATGGCAAATTACAAGCGCTCCAACAGGTGTAAGCTACTATTCAATAGCAGTAAATAATACAAAAATATTTGCTGTTTCAGGTAATACAGGAATTGTAGTCTCAACGGACAATGGGCTTACCTGGCAGGCATCCAACAACGGACTTACAAATATGAATTTGGGAACCCTTTCGGTTGGTAAGAGTGGAAATATTTATGCATGCGGTACTAATGCTGTTTTTGTGTCCACTGACCAGGGACTAAACTGGACAAGCCTGAAAAACAACCTGCCTGATGCAACTTTCATGCATCTGATTGAGACCGTTGGAAAGCTATTTGTTAGCAGTAACTCCGGATTGTTTCGTTCGTCGGATAACGGGCAAGCCTGGGAAAAAGTTACAGGTTTGCCATCTCCTTCTGTTAGAGGCATTGTTGAAAAGGAGGGTTTTCTTTTTGCCGGTTTATCCGGAGCAGGACCCGGAACCGGCCATGGTATATACCGTTCAGCAGATTTGGGCAACACCTGGGAAGAGAGCAATAATGGAATAACGACAGATGTTACTGATTTCGAGATGCTTAATAACCGGCTATATGCAATCGAAGTCACCGTACTTGCATACAGCACTAACCTTGGCGATAACTGGAACAATATTATGAGCGGACTTTCCTCAAGTTTATACGTTCTTGACCTCTGTAGTTCCGGAGATTACATATTTGCGACACAAATCTTAAGCGGAGTGTTTATACAACACAAGGATAGTACAACGTGGCGGGCTGTACCTCAAGGTCTCACTTCAAACATGATACAATGTATTGCTGCTACTAACGAATATTGTTTTGCCGGATCAGCAGCAAATGGCGTTTTCAGGAGACCGCTATCAGAAATGGTTTTAACCGGCATCAATGAAAATTCAAGTATTGGCGATAACAATTTAATGTTAAACATGTTCCCAAATCCGGCTGCAGGTATTATTACGATTAATTACAATATTAAAAGAGATAGCCATGTTTCACTAGACCTGGTTGATAGGAATGGAAGAATAATTAAAGTGCTTGTAAATGACCAGAAGCCTGCAGGAAGGTATGTTCTTAAATTTGATTCCTTTGTAATTCCTCAGGGAGTAAATTTGTTGAGGTTGCAGTCAGTTGATGGAATTGAAGTCCGAAAAATAATCAATCTGAACGGGAGCAATTAGTGGTTAAAGGGCTTATTACTATCAAAATCAGGAAGATAATGATCACCACTTTCGATATCCTGAACCCAGCCTTTATAAAATCCAAGATTGTCGAGTTCCGTTTTAACGATTTCGTATTCTTCTATTGAAAGTGTCCGGTTTAAGGTAGGATGATTCAATACAGCTTGTGTGGGCCAATATTGTGCCATAAGTGAAACAGCAATGGAAGTTGAAATATCAGCAATTTGCCGCAATACATTAAGGCTGTTCCCAATATTTCCGGGCAATACCAGGTGGCGAATAATCAGTCCGCTTTCAGCATATCCGTTTTCATTCATTACCAGTGTCGAACCTTTCTGCCGGTACATTTCTTTAATGGCCGCAAGTGCAGTTTGTTGATAGTCTGCGACTTTTGAAAATTTACGAGAAAGGTCGTTATCGGAATACTTATAATCCGGAAGATAAATATCTACATAACTTTCGAGGGCCTGAATTTCTTCAACTTTATCGTAACTATTCGTATTATAAACAAATACCGGATTGTATCCCCGTAACCGCAACGATTCGATAATAGCTTTTACATGAGGAATATAATGCGAAGGCGATACAAAACCAACTGCATGGCAGCCCTGATCAAGATTTTTAATGATTAAATCAACTACATCCTGCAACTGCATTTCCTGTTCGTTAACCTCTCCCCTGTTGCAGCTGATCTGGTAATTCTGGCAATAAATACAGGAGAGGTTACACCGGCTGAAAAACACATTGCAGATTCCATTTACACCACTGATAACAGGTTCTTCACCCTGATGAATGCAGATGGAGCTGATATTGAAACCGGCATTACTTCCGCACACTCCAATCGTGCCATGCAACCTGTCGGCATTGCAGTTGCGCGGACAAATGTTACAGGCAGATAAGGGTTCGAGCAAAAAACTGAAGCGTGATCCGGATAATGCTTTATTCACTTTAGTGCAATAAGGGCGCAAATATACTGGTTTTAAACCCGTTTTTAATATTCCTCGTCAAGTGAATTGTAATATGAAACCAGAAGTTTCAGCGCATCAACCGTACGTACTTTGTTTTCGGTAATACGCAGATATTCAGCAATATCCTCTTTATGTTCATTCAGGTATGTGAGGGCACTTTTGCGGTTGCACTCCACTTTACTGGCAGGCGTATCGGGCTTGCAAATAAAATACGACTTTTCAACATGGTACTTTGCCAGTGATTTAACATTTTGATATTTTGAGTCCGGTATCCGGTTAGTTACAGACCTTTTCATCATCAGCTTATTTTTTCCCGGAACAATCAATTCGAAATATCCCTGTTGGATAATGTTTTCAATAATGTACATTTCGAATACAAAAGTGTGTCCTCCAAAACTTACCGTGTTTAGCTCCTCCGGATTTTTAAAAACGAGTGTATCCTTTCCGGCAATAAACTCTAATTGATCAGCCAATATATTGTATCTCAGAAAATAGCTATCAATTACCCCTCCATTGCGAAGCACTATTGTTCCAAGTGACCAGTCATTACCTATATAAATCTGGTTCTGTTCACTTTTTTGCTGCTGTTTTTGGTCAGGAGAAAATGTGGCTGGGTTAAGTATGTTTTGTTTGCTTATATCAGTCTTTGTATCGAAATCCTGTGCAACTGTTTTGACAGAAACAACAACTATAAAAACAGAAATAAGAAATATTTTAATAGTAGACATACCGATAATATTGCACGCATAAATTTACGATTATTTTCGAAGTTCTTTGTTTTTTTGAAATAAATAAACCTATTATCAAATACTATCACTTATAGTATATTCTCAACCTATTTGCATCCCGTCTATGATGGCAGATATCAGGAAGTATAAAGAGCGGTATAAAAAGTTACTTTATAAGAGTAAAACTTCCTCTCATTGTTTTTGTTACGACAGCATCCTGCAGAATATAAGAAACAAGATAAATATACAGGTCTGTAGCAGTTACCCGGTATCTGCCCGGCTCACTTATTGAAATTGATTGTTGTCTCAAGGTAATATGTGCGTGTGCTGTCAATAAATACAGTCGGATTTTGAATTGCTGAATTGCTGAACCGGTTTGCAGGAGACCACTGATATGTAAGGGCAGCCTGGCTATTAAAATTCATATATACTTCCGGTGCAGGCATTTGTTTTCTCGTTAATAATGTACCCAGGCTTACAATACCCATTTGGCATCACTGTTTTTAACGTACCAGTGTCAGACCTGTAATCCTGATTTCGAAAATGAATTAAAATATGAGAATTTTATTTCGAAAAAATTGCTGATTAACAGCTTACAGGAAGATTTATTTTGACAACGACAAACAATCCCTTTCAAAATATAATCTGAGACTAGTATGGGCAAAAGAAAGAACTATTTTTAATTTAATCTGTTTATAATTTGTTTAGTTCGGCAGGCTCACTATAAATTTTACGGGTCAGATGGAATTATTAACAGCTTGCTTATTTTTACGGGTGTTAATGAGAACGCTTTGTTATTCGCTTCGCTCATGAGACCGCTTTGTTAAGTTCGCTTGGCTACTCACATCTTGCTTATTTTTAATGGTGTTCCCCGCATTTTGCGGGGCAGGCTGTGAGCTAAAGGTTCGCCATGGAGATAATCATCCCTCTGTGAGACAATTTATAGTCATGGCTCGTTTCATGAGTTAATAAAAAAAGCCGGAACTTCATTTCCGGCTTTTTTATTTCAAATACCAAGCCCAATAACTTTATGCTTTTATTTTATAAAACCTTATTCTACCACCAAAGTCTGGATTGAATGTGGCAGGCTTGTAACTTCCGCTGCCTGGCCCTTTATCCATAAGCGGTAAGGGATTGTTTCATTGCTCTGATTCATAACGATAACAGCGATTTTGCCATCGGTATTCAAAAATGCAGTTGTGAGCAATTGACCACGGCTCCCTGAACTTACTATCCGCTTTGCGCCGGGACGAATAAATTTCGAGAAATGCCCGATGTAATAATAAGAGCTGAGATAGATTAATTCACCAGTCCTGGTATCAGCATGAACGGGAGCAAAACAGAAATTACCAACATGGTTTGGTCCGCCCGTTTCGTCAAGCAATACATTCCAGTCTGTCCAGGCAGCAGTCCCGTTGTTAAAATCGTTGATCATTGAAAGTCCATACTTTTCGCCCCATTTCCATTCTCCCATTTTATTAAAGTCGTAGCTTTCGGCGCATCCTTCAGTAAATATGAGGCTTTTGTTGGGATAGGTTTCGGCTACACGTTTAACATTTTCGTAAGTATTTCCACCTCCGGTCCAGCTTTCGTACCAATGATATCCGATACCCCAAACATATTTTGCAGCTTCTGGATCATCAAGCACAGTGCTTGCACGCTGATAAATCAGATCGCGGTTATGGTCCCATGCAATCAACTTTTTGTCAGCCATTCCAGCCTTATGTAACGTAGGTCCCAGGAAGTTTTTAATAAAATCACGTTCTTCTTCGCCTGTATACAGGCAGGATTCCCATGTTTGAGTAGCCATAGGTTCATTCTGAACACTTAATCCCCAAATTGGCATGCCTTCAGCTTCGTAGGCTTTGATAAATTTAATATAATAATCAGCCCAGCTTTGATAGTATGCGGGAAGAAGTTTTCCACTTTTGAGCATGTTGTTATTATCTTTCATCCATGCCGGTGGGCTCCAGGGTGAGGCATAAAGAGTTAGTTTCCCGCCTGCAGCTGCAATTGCCTGTTTAATAAACGGAATGCGGTACTGCTTATCGTGAGTCACACTAAATGATTTCAAAGCAGCATCATTATCATCAACGTAGGTATAACTGCCGCTTGAAAAATCGCAACTGTGAATATTAGTCCTTGCTAAAGTATAGCCGATGCCCTTATTCACATCAAAGTATTGTTGCATGATTTCCTGTTGTTTGTCTTTCGGAAGTTTTGCAAATGTTTCAGCGGATGCATCGGTTAAGGCTCCGCCTATTCCAATAAAAGTCTGAAAGGTTTTTGCAGGGTCGATAAACACGCAGGGTTGCGTTTCCTTAGGCTGCCCAAAATCTACAAACTGGACAGTTTCCGTTTGTGAGATTCTCAGTTTTGTGTTTTCGGCAGTAGTGTAAACTATTACTTTTTTAACGACAGGCTTCACCGGGGAAACCGTTTCGTTACCGGCTGTCAAAATGTTTACTGACAACAAACAGAAGGCAGGCAGAAGAATTAACTTGTTCATATTGAATTGTTTAATTATACAGTTATTATTTTTAATGCTGATTTAAATCTGTCTCATCGCGAAAGAAGCGCGAACAATTTCAAAACGGGAAATATCACCAAACATAGGTTGCAACAGAACCGCTGCCTAATGATGTAACAGCAACCCGATTTTTGAATCCAATATTGAATGTTTGAGTAGTACTGCCATTATTTAAAACAATCAGGACTTTCTTGCCATCAGGAGTTTTAAAGGCTACGTTCGGCAGATTGGTTTGCAGCACCGAAGAAATCCTGACTGATCCTGCAGGTACAAACTTAGAGGCATGGGCGACAATGTAGTAAGAAACATTGCGGGTATAGCCTGAACTTATTGTCAAGGCTCCTTCACAGGTGACGCATCCGCCTGGCGTATGAGGATCGTACAAAGGATCCGAAGCCAGGTTCCATTCAATAACATTTTTGCTCCAGTTTCGCGTGGCTCCGATGATCAAATTCTGCACGTGCCATTTAATATTTCCACTGAATTCTCCGGGGCCGCCAACCCATTGTTCTGTAAAATAAAGATTTTTTTCGGGATGCGCATTATGCACAGTTGACAGAGCCGAAATTTCGCCTCCATACAGATGAAATGCCGATCCGTCGACATATTGAGCTGCATCAGGATCATCGAGAATAGAAATAGGATAATTGGGAACATCACAATTATGATCATAGAGTATGATTTTTGTTGTAATGCCTGCAGTTTTAAAAGCTGGTCCAAGGTTATTTTTAATAAAATCTCTTTGTTCGGTTGCCTGCATTACCATGCTTGGATTATTACCACCGTTTAAAGGTTCATTCTGTATGGTAATCGCATCAATCGGAATTCCCTCAGCTTTCATCTCGGTTATATAGCGCACCAGGTAGCGCGCATACACATCATAATACTCGGGAAGAAGGCTCCCACCTACTGAACTTTTATTGCTTTTCATCCAAACCGGGGGCGACCAGGGTGAACCCAGTATTTTAATTTTTGGATTGAGTTGTAAAACAGACTTCAAAACGGGAATCAGGTCTACCCGATCTGGTGCCAGGCTGAAATTGGTAAGATTCACATCTGTTTGACCGGAAGGCATATCATCGTACGAAAAAACAGATAAACTCAGGTCGGAAGCCCCGATGCTTATCCGAAGATAGCTAACACCGATAGAATTATCATCCAGTAAAAACATTTCCTTCAATAAGGCATCGCGTGTTACTGAAGTCAGGTTATTGATCAGGTATGCACTTCCACCAGTCAACGCATATCCAAAACCATCCATAACCTGGTAGGTCGTGGTTGTATCAACATTTATGGTCGGATACTGATTTGTTGAAACTGTGAAATTTAAACCAACATTTTGTTTCTTAAGCAATACCGATTTATCAGGTTTTGTAAGCCAACAGGAAATATCCGATTGAGCCGGATTTGGATCAAAGACATCATCATTCGTAATAATTACAGTTGTAGTGTATGTTTTCACAACAGCATTTTTAACATTGCTGATGGTAACAGAAAAAGTTTCATCGGGTTCATAGGTTGAGTCAGCAAAAATCAGAATTTCAATATTTTTGGTTGTTTCACCCGGATTAAAAACAATGTAGGAACCATTTGCCGCTAAATAATCTTCACCGGCAATGGCAGTATTATCAGATGTCGACCAAAACAGACTGACTTGCTTATCCGCAGCGGCACTAAGTGTTACAGGAATAATTACTTTATATTCCTGAAGAGTACCTTCAGCAATGCTGATTGTATCCGTGATACTCATAGCAGGAGTTACTGATTCCGTTTTTTTACAGGAGCCAAAAATAATTCCAAGTAGAATCAGGCAAAGAAAAGGAGATGTACGGTTATTCATTAAAGTTTTAATTTTCAAATTATTAATTAGTACTACCAGGCATAGGTAGCCACAGAGCCACTATTTAATGAGGTAGTTGCGTTTTTTTTGCTAAATGCTATATTAAATGTTTCCGTTTTATCGCTGTTGTTTAAAACTATCAGCACTTTCCGGCCATCGGGAGTTTTAAAAGCAACGTTAGGCAGGGTCGGGAGTGAATTTGATGCGATCCTCACTGAACCTGCAGGAACAAATTTGGACGCATGCGCAAGCGTGTAATAAGAAACATTACGGGAAATTCCGGAACTTATTGTAATGGCTCCTTCGCAGGATGTGCAGCCACCGGGAGTATGCGGATTGTATAACGAATCCGAAGCCAGGTTCCATTCGATAACAGCCTTGCTCCAGTTACGCGTTGATCCTATTATTACATTCTGAACGTACCATTTCATATCCGGGCCGAATTTACTCGGGCCGCCCACCCATTGTTCGGTAAAATAGAGATTCTTGGCAGGATAGGCATCATGGACCTTTGATAAGGCAGAAATGTCGCCACCGTAGAGGTGAAAGGCCGATCCGTCAATGTATTGACTGGCATTGGAATCACTCAGAATATCCGTGGCATATTCCGGTACATCGCAGTTATGATCGTACAAAATGATCTTTGTTTTTATTCCTGCCGCTTTAAATGCCGGCCCAAGATTGTTTTTAATAAAATCTCTTTGCTCGGCAGACTGCATCACCATACTTGGATTATTGCCCCCATATAAAGGTTCATTCTGTATGGTTATAGCATCTATTGGAATGCCTTGCGCTTTCATTTCGGTAATATAGCGGACAAAGTATTTTGCGTAAGCATCATAGTATTCCGGTAAAAGACTTCCGCCTATCGAATTTTTATTGTTTTTCATCCACAATGGCGCTGACCATGGCGAACCCATAATTTTTATTTCCGGATTCAGTTTCAGGATTGATTTCAGAACAGGAATAAGGTGAGTTTTATCCGGTCCAAGGTCGAATTTTTTAAGCTGTACATCGGTTTCTCCGGAAGGCAGATCATTGTATGAAAACACATTCGCATCCAGATCGGAAGCCCCGATACTAATCCGGAGATAGCTTATTCCAATTGAATTGTCATTATTCAGAAACAATTCTCTCAATAAAGTGTCGCGAATTTCAGGAGCTAAATTAGTAATAAGCGATGCGCTTCCTCCGGTGAGAGCAATACCAAAACCATCCATTTCCTGGTAGGTAGTCGCAGCATCAATATTAATGGTCGGATACTGATTTACTGGAGCATTAAATGGTATTTTCAGATCCTGTTTTTGTAGTAATGCTGATTTATCAGGATTGGTCAGCCAGCAAGAAATAGCGCTTTCAGCTTCTGTTTTGATAATAGCCTTGTTTTTAACCGGTTTCGGATTGCGTTCCTTGCTAATACCACTTAATGATGAAAACCCAAAACAAAGCAACAAAAGGACTGGTGATTTGAAAAATGTGTGTTGCATCTTACGTTTTATCTTTAACTGAATGAGATACCAATTGTTTATTTGAATAAATACTGTCGAATACCATGGAATCTAACTAGTTCAGAATAAGTTTACTGCGGAATATTTTCCCCGACATTTCCAGTTCAACGATATAAAAACCTTTAGGAATATTCCCCACAAAAAGTTTTTTTGTTACTTCCGAGTCCGCTACTTCCACAGTTTCCACTACTGATCCATTCGATGACTTTAGAGTTACAGTCTTCTTCTGACCGGTAGATCCCGGGATAAGGATTGACACCACATCGTTGGCAGGATTTGGGAAAACAGTGAATACTGATCTTGCATCTTCCTGAATGCCTATGGTATTTTCAGTAAACCGGAACCAGTTCAGATTGAATTCCGGCTGTAGTATTTTAACGCGTAATGTCCAGATTCCTTCGGTTAGAACAATAGTGGCACTGATAGTCTGCCATGTTTGCCATCCCCCGGTAACAGGAGTATTCAGGGTTACCCAGTTTACATTAGCCCCACTTGAATTGATTTGCTGCACTTCGATTTTGCCGGCTGTACCAGCGGATGCAACCCGAACTTCCAGATCGTATTTTGAGGTTTTCACAACCCTGACTTTGTATTCGAGATAATCGCCTGTGCTAGTATATCCAAGGTCCTGTCCTCCACCAGTATCGGTACAGGTTTCGAGAACCAAACCCTGGTTCATTTCAAACGACTCTGCTTCAATTTTGCCGGGTATCAAAGTATAAACAGGCAAATTGTTTTTTACCTGTAAGTTACTGAAGGTTGTGAGCAAGGTGCCATCAGTTGCTGCAACAAGGGTACCGGAATAATTGAGCTTAATAGTATCGATATCAAAAATTGGCTCAGCCAGGCTGATAATAATTTGTGAAGAATTGGCAGCATTAAGAGAAAGGCTGCTGATAGTTACAGCATTACTGTTCACAGTGCAGCTAAATCCGGTAGGAGAAACAGGCAGATTTTCCAGATTTTTGTTAAATGAAATATAGATAAGCTCAGATTTCCCATAAGTTTCAGCCGAAATCGCTTTTAAGGAAACGTCTTCAGTTTTTTTTTTGAAGAGTGAACACGAGATATCCAAAATTGGCTCCACCTTTCTCGTAAAAAACTTTGATCTTCTGGCGACCTTTATAAAGTACTACATCATTAATTGTTAATGATGCCCACAAGGTATAACTACCTGTTGCCGGAAGTGATAGCGGGCCTGAAATATCAGCACCATTAACCATAAGCCTTATTTTAGATTCGGCATTGGGGGATGCATACCTGAACTTCACTGCATACGTCGATGTTGAGTCTACATCTACAGTGTATTGCAACCATTCGTTGTCAGCTGTCCAACCGATATAATTGACTATCGAGGATATTTCTGAATCATAGGATGTACTGATATCAACCCCATCATTGCGGTATGTATATCCGCTGTTCCATGCGGTATAAGTTCCGGTTGTAACATGATAGTCGGCATTATCCACATCCATGTATGCTTTACCATTCCGGCCAAGGTCATAATCACAGGCAGGAACGGAACCCGGCACATGATGAACCGCAAATGGAAGAGTCGTGGAATCGCTTACCTGCCTGAACATAGCATCAATTACATCTTTACGATAGATGCAGTTTTGTATTTTAGCATTTTCGGCCATTTGCATGAGTGCATTAAAAGCAAAACTGGCTGTAGGCGCGGTTCCCCCATTGTTCCAATAATTGAGTAAAGTCTGATAATTTGCTGTTTTAACAATGGTAAGAGGATTAACAACGGAATTTATTTTTTTCAATGGCCACCAGGCCCAGCCTATTCCATTGCTTTCAACCAGTTGAAGAGCATCCGTGAACCACACATTAGAATTTTCGCCCGATTCGCCCAACCAGATAGGGATATTATACGTATTGCGTAACCCGATAATTCCTGAAATAGATCCCTGGTCGTTGTTGGACCAGTATTTATGGAAACTCAGGGCCATATTGTTATCCCAGGCAGGTAAAATGCCGTTGTAATTGTTGCCCCAGCAATTCCCCTCAATTATGATCATATGCTTTGTATCAACCTGCCGTATTGCATTGGTGATATCAACGTACAACTTTCGTAATGGCGCATTTGAATTCTCAGAACAACCGTTCTGATTTCCACCTGCTGTAAAGGCCCAGTTAGGCTCGTTTATCAGGTCGTAAGCGCCAACCCATGGCTCATTCACATATCGTTCAGCCAGTTTTTTCCACAATGCGATGGTTTTATTTTTATTTGCATCGCTTTCCCATAATGTGGGTTTTGACGGATCAGCGTCGCTGATGGCAGCATCTTTACCCTGTCCTCCGGGTGCCGCGTGTAAATCGAGGATAACGTACATGTGGTTTGCCTTACACCAGCTAATCAAACTATCTGTCATAACAAAGCCTTTTTCGAGCCATGTATTTCCACCAGTAACGGGTTCACCTTCAATAGGCAGAGTATAAAGGTTATAATGCATAGGCAGCCTTACGGAATTGAAACCCCATGAGGCCATTGAATCAATATCAGCCCGGGTTAAATGATTGGCATGCCATGCATCGTAAAAGGCTTCCGTATTTATAGTACCGATCAAGGCTTCTATTTTCGCTTTTATTTGCCATTGAGTTCCTGCAAAGCCACCCATCTCCATCATATAAGGCTCCTGGAGCATCCAGCCACCGAGGCCCATACCGCGTAAAATTACTTCATCACCATTCTCATCTATTATTTTTTTTCCGCTGGCTCTTAGTCCCTGAGCTGAAGTGGCCAGGTTCAATAACATAATTACTGTTACCAATAGTAACCATAAGCTTAGTTTCTGATTTTTTTTATTCATTTTAAGAGAATGTGATTATTTCGAATTTATCCTTGATTTCTTACGATAGGGTAATGTTACTACCTATCTTGAAAAGTTTTATTAATTACATTTTGAGCAACAATACTTTTGAGTATCAACCTTTTTAAAACTTCTACAAACAGACAAGTTTCGTTAACAAAAAAACGCATCCATCAAATCTTTGGTATTCTAATTACCAACAGCAAAGTTAATAAAAGGAAAGCCTTCTCGCTGAATATCCAGTTTAAAATGTCTTTTCAATTCACCGAAACTAAAAGTATTTCAGTAGTTTGAATAAATAAGTTATTTACATTTTATTGAATATGGCATTTACTTTAATCAGCCGGTTTATCCAGTGTATCCCGTACAGCAATGCGCTGGATAAACTGACTGTATCTATCTAATTCTTAACTATTTTCTTGTATTGAACTCCATGCTTATTTTCAATTTTCAGCAAATAGACTCCGGGTTTGTATGAACTCATGTCCAAGGTATTAGATGCCGGAACTACACCGTCGGATAAGGTATTCCCAAACATATCCCTTAAAATGATCCTGTTTTGTTGATCGAGCAATTGCAGATGCAAGATATTTTTAACAGGATTCGGAAAAACAAACTGATTCATCGGATCTGATGTTTCCAATCCTGTTACAGAACAGGTATTACCCACAACATACGACAGATATTTAGTAACCGACATTCCACCTGCATAGGCAAATTTACAGGCATACATAATGGGTAAACCTATAGTTTGATTAGAAATGGTTATTGTAAAAATCTTTCCGGAAACACTGGTCATCTTAGTCTCTGCAAAAGGATCTTTTTTCCACAAATAAGCATTAAGTCCTGATTTATCATCGAGCAGTTCGAATGTGATTTTCACATCCGTTCCGGTAGTAACGAAACTGTATTTGTATCCAATACTGAAAGTTCCCTCCGATGCTTCAAAAGATGAACCGGAACATTCTGTATTCAGATTTGCAGTTGTAGATGCTGTGAGTGATATAGGGTTGTTTTCAGCTGTATTTCCTGTTAAATCGCTTGCCGAAACAGCAAAAGTGTAAATTGTGTTTGGCGTTAGCCCATTAACAAAAAAACTTTTCGAAACCCCAGATTCAACAGAAACATTCAGTGTTGTTGTACCGTATTTTATAGTATAGATTACATTGCCCGAATTATCAGAAGCCTGAAGCAACAACTCAATACTGTTTGCTGCCGTTGTGCCGACAGTAGCGGTGAAACTGCTTGGTTTTTCGGTATCGCTGACTGAACTGCCGCAATCGGTTCCAACCTTGTACGAAAAGTATTCTGTTACCGCCAGGCCACCCGAGAAAGCAAATTTACAAGCATAACTGATTGTTGAACCAATGATTTGCCCATTGATGGTGGTTGAAAATATTTTGTCGGAAACATAGGTCATTATGGATTCGGTAAAAGGAATTTCTCTCCTGAGATAAGCAACAAGTCCGGGTTTGTCGGTATCCAGCAATTCAAAAGTAATTGTAACACTGGTCCCCACCGTTTCGAAAGTGCATTTGTAGCCCAGCGAGAATACGCCTTCCGTAGCTATATTTGAGACTTCAGTACATGACATCTTTGGTGCTATGGTTACATTCACTTCCTGAGAATTACCCGGGGCTCCGTCATTATCGGTGGCCACAGCTGTAAGTATATAATTTCCTGCATCCGGATTCCATGTTGCACTATACGGGCTTGTATCGTCCGAACTGATCAGAATATCATCCTGATAGAAATCTACTTTTTGGATACTCCCGTCAAAATCGCTGGCATTGGCTGTAATAGTCACGGGATTTCCTGCAGTGAAAACTGATAGATCAGCAGGTGAAACCAGGGAGACCGTCGGCAAAATATTGGCGGTATTACTCACTACAACAATCAATTCATCTTCGTCAGTACGCAAATCGGTATTGGCAACAGTTAGTTTCAGGCTATACATTCCTTCCACCAACCCACTGATAACGGGTTTGTCGGAAGTTGGATCAGAAAACTGAATTTCCGTAGGACCGTAATTTTGTGTCCATAAGTAAGTCAATGGTTGACTAGCAGATTCAGTGCTTGCCGAACCATCAAGTGTAGCCGAAGATTGTGGCAGAATCAATATTAATTTACTTCCTGATAAAGCTGTCGGATAGCTAAATGCAAGATCACCTGTTCGGGTAAAAGTCATTTTTGCCAGGTTAAATTCGCCGGATGAAAAAGCTAACCGCAATACATGCTGACCGGGAGTGAGAGGAATGCCGGTAACATTTTTTGTTAACCAGACAGTCCAAACGGTGCCGGAAGTTGCAGAAACGGAAATATCACCGGAAATAGTCTGACCATCTAATTGAAGATGGAATGGTCCTCCGCCAGCTAAATTGCCGGAAGCATAACGGAAAGCAAACGAATAGATACCTGCCTGGGTAACATTTACGGTATATTCCAGCCATTCACCCGCAGCAATTGACCCGACATATGCCCCTTCGGTAACATTGCTTGTAGCATCAACATATTCGTCTGTCCTGAAATCACCTGAGTTAGTGGTCGTCACATCCATATATGCTATATTCTGGCCTTTTCCGCCTTCATAGGTATCATAGTTTCCAGCTTGGATAGTCCCCGGAATGGCCCATGCGGTTCCACCATAAGGTAACTGTTGACCAACCTGAATTTCAGAACTATTGGTAACATTAAACTTATCAGCGGCATACACTTTAGCATAAAAACTATGTACCCCCAACTGTAAATTGGTTGCGTTCCAGGTGTAGGGTTCCGTGGTTACTGATCCTAACGATACGGTTCCATCCATAAATTCAACTTTGGTTGGTGTTCCGCCTGAAGCCATAACATTTAGAATAACACTGCCCTTAACAGCCGCTTGCTGAAACGAAGATGTTAAGATTCCTGTTATTGGACTGTCCTTGCTGGTTACCATTTTCCGGGCCGGAACAACAAGTTGATAGCCGGTTGAAAAAGTGACAGTAATAGGCGCATCGGAATAATTGTGGGCGACATAATTGATTTCTCCATGAAGAATAAAAGCCGCCGCAACAGGATAATCTGCCGTAATAGCAGCATCAACCCTTCCCAAGGCATTCATGGCATGCAGCCAATGGTAAGTCTGAGCGTCAGAAATACCAAATTTTATTTCCCGTTCAGGGTATGAATTATACATTTCAATTGCTTTTGCGGGATCTATGAAAGCCAGGTATTCCCACCACATGTCGTGCCACAGATTTGGATTCACCTGGTTGTTCAAAATACCGGTATTGGCCGCCACTTCGTTCCAAAGTTTCGCAACATAAGCTGTATCAAGTCCCAGGTAAAGTGAACCGCCATGAATAGGATAAATTTCAATGCCATAGGATGCAGCTATATCGCTGGTCCAGAAAGTACCGTTATCGATGCTGTTAGTCCATACACGCGATACCAGGCTGTATTGCTGCGAAGCCGGAAAATTCCGCTCTTTGGTATCCATATAATATTCTTCAATCCCGGTTTGCTCCGTGGTATAAATATAAATACCTAAATCGCGGATGGTTTTATCCGCTGTTAATTCGCCCCAGTGTATAAGTGAAGAAGCGAAAACCATACTTTCGGAACTCGATTCCTGGTTGTTACCAGCCGGGTTACCGGCAAAACCATCGGCCCAGCTATGTCCTTCATAGGGGCTGAAATTCCGCAGGTAAGGAAACATTGCATCATTCCGATCAGGACAAGCGGCATCACGAACAAGCATATTAACCATACCGCCCCATTGAGCAGCCCAACCTGGTTCGTACTGCTCAATAAAAGCAGCAGCATGAATAAAGTACCCCCAATGAAAATGACGGTCATTCAGGTATTGATCCTGATAGTATCCGGCAGGATAGCCAATCATCGCCGACCATGCCGTATTGTAATAAAAAATAAATGCCACTTCACCGCTTTCGGCTTTAAACCAGTCTTCGAGGCGGGTTTTAATTGTGGATAGAATTTTGTTCCGCGAAGCAATATTTCCCATTTCGTCGGCGATCCGTGCAGTTTGCACCAGTTGGTTCATAACCTGGCCTTCGTTATATGAATCTGTCCAGGTTGCGAGCGTATTATTTTCCAGGCTTGCAATTTTTTCCGTTAATGCTGAAGGCGAAAATCCAGTACTGTAATTATCTAAATAAGGCAATGTCGGCAAAATGCCGTGAAACGTATTCTCGACGCTAAAACTATTGCCTGCCATTGTTTTCATTTGGCCCCGAACAATTGTGTAACTGTATTTATCCGGAACCGGCGAATCAGCCGAAAGATGTGCCCATTGATGAGGCAGCAATCCGATCAGCATATTTGTTTCGGATCCTTCTTTAACTTCTGTAACTACATTGAAGTCGGTTCGCATTACCGAAGTACTTTCATTATAACTATAGGTAGCTGTAGTATTTACAGGAAAAACGTAAGCATATTTCTTGTACTCAGTAGCTACGGCAGTAACATTGGCTGCGGTAAGCGGAATAAACGCCATCGACCAATAATTCTGTCCATTCAGGGTAGAGGTGTAAATTGCTCCATTCTGTGACCAGGTACTTCCTGACGGAGCATAAACAGCAAAATCGGCTCCGTTTCTCAAGTCAGTAATAACAAGCATTTCGCCCGAAACAACTACAGTTCCTGAAGTCACTGTTACCTGGGCCACATCAGCTGCACTTTTAGTAAAATACAGGAATGGCATACCTACTCCGGAAGTTGTCTTAAAATCATGAATTCCATCATTCCAATCCATTGTAACTGTCCAGTCAGAAAAATCAGAAACAGTGGTTTTTGTAGCTGTCATCCCGGAAACGCCAACAGTAACGGGCTCAATATCGTCGATCACTCCCGAAGGAATATAGGTTACGACCAAACCGCTGTTTTTGGTTTTCATAGTAAACGGGTAGTTAAAAAGGTTGGAAGCCTGTCCATTCTTTATCAATGCCGACCACCAGTCGCTTGTTGGCGCAGGTTTACCAATTGCGTTACCACTAACCTGGGGCGTACCCGAAGGGATTAAGTTTCGTCCCAGCACATCAGTACCAGGGAATGTTTTGGTATAGCTACCGCTTCCAACAGGTATCACCTGACTTAGTACCGGGATTGAGACCGATAAAAGAGAAATTAATGCAAGACTAAAAAGTTTATTCATTATTTTAAGATTAGATTCATTTCAATTTGTGGTATTTGTATCTGGCAGCAACGAATAGATGACTTAAAAAACTCATGTGATTCCGCAACATGAATCTGTTTTATCAGGCAATCAGGCTGATACTATAAAATGAGGATCAGAAATTATAACAAAAAAGAAGAAAGCACAACCTGATCTTATGAGGGAAACAGACTTTTATTTCTTTTGTCAGGTTTCTAATTAACCAACTCAAATACTGAATTCAACCTGATATCGGAGGAAGATGCACCAATCATCAGTTCAAATTCACCTGGCTCGGCAACCCATTGCAGTTTTTGGTTGTAGAAAGAGAGTTTTTCTTTGTCAATCGTGAATCTGACTATTTTGGACTCTCCTGCGTTCAAAGCTATTTTCGCGAAATCCTTCAGATCTTTCACCGGCCTTGAGATTGAGCCTGCTAAATCTCTGAGATATAACTGGACGATTTCTTCTCCGGCATATTTCCCTGTATTAGAGACGGTTAAAGATACTTCAATTTCCCCAGTATTGCTGATTTTATTTTTGTTCAATTTCAGATCACTGTATTTAAATGTGGTAAAACTTAATCCAAAACCAAATTCAAACTTCGGATAAATGGATAAATCGATGTAGGAAGTATTAGGAACATCGCCATTAGTTACAGGCCGGCCCGTATTTAGATGACTGTAATAAATTGGTATTTGCCCTACACTCTGAGGGAAAGTGACAGACAGCTTGGCAGAAGGATTAAAGTCGCCAAAAAGAACATCAGCAATGGCATTACCGGCTTCGCTACCCAGCCACCAGGTATATAAAATAGCTGTTGCGTTGTCGGCGGTGTAATTAAACACAAGCGGACGGCCGGCATTAATTAAAACTACCACCGGTTTACCCGTTGCCAGCAGAACCTTTAATAAATCTTCCTGAACGCCCGGAATATCTATATTACTGCGACTCCTGGCTTCACCGCTCATATCCCTTCTTTCGCCAATGCTAAGAATAACAACATCCGATTGTTTCGCGATCCTGACAGCTTCATCGAATCCTGATTTATCACTGCCTTCAATTTCACAACCTTTTGCATAAAGTAATTTCGTAGTAGCACCAACTTTATTGACCAATCCTGCCCATTGCGAAACAATATAGCTGGAATCAACTCCGGGAACTTCCACATCCCAGAATCCTTTGTTTTGCTTTACCGCTTTTACCAACGGCCCAATAAATGCAATTGTTTTTGTGTTTTTGGATAATGGCAGCAGGTTATTCTGATTTTTCAGTAAAACGATACTCCTGTCAGCCATTTCCCTGGCAATCTTTGGATGCTCCGGGTTGTTCAGTTCTTTCTGTTCACGTTCTGCATCGCAATATTTAAAAGGATCATCAAATAAGCCAAGTTCAAATTTCTTTTCCAGGATTCTTCGCACTGCATCATCAATCAATGCCATTGACACTTTTCCATCGGCTACCAGTTGGGCAAGGTAATTTTTGTAGCAACGGCTTTCCATGTCCATATCGCAGCCGGCAGTTATAGCGGAAAAGGCTGCTTCATAGTCGTTTTTAGCACTGCCATGAGATACCATTTCGCCCACAGAACCCCAATCACTCACCACAAATCCTTTGAAACCCCATTGACCTTTAAGTATATCGCGTTGCAGATAACTGTTCCCGGTTGCAGGAACTCCGTTTATATCGTTAAATGAATTCATAAATGTTGCAACACCTGCCTCTGCAGCTGCTTTAAAAGGAGGCAGGTATACTTCCAGCAAAAGCCGTTCGCTCATATCAACGGAATTATAATCCCTGCCGCCAATTACTGCTCCATAAGCTGCAAAATGCTTGGCACAAGCCATCATTGAATTGATGTCGCCTAATTTATTGCCCTGGAAGCCTTTAACCCTGGCGGCCGCAATCATAGAACCCAGGTAAGGGTCTTCGCCGGCACCTTCCATCATTCTTCCCCAGCGGGGATCGCGGGCAATATCAACCATAGGTGCAAAAGTCCAGTGGATGCCGCCTGCACTTGCTTCGGTGGCAGCAATTCGAGCTGACAGTGTCATAGCATCCAGGTCCCAGCTGCAGGATTCAGCAAGAGGAATTGGGAAAGTGGTTTTATACCCGTGGACCACATCCTGTCCAAACAGCAGCGGAATTTTTAAACGGGATTTCATGGCAGCTTCCTGCCACCACCGGGTACGGTCAGTTCCTTTGCAGTTTAACATGGAACCAACCTGACCGTTGCGCACCTGTCTGGTTTTATCATTGTCAACTGTTACCGGTCCGGTTGCAGTCCAGTCATCACTGTATTGATTTAGCTGTCCTATTTTTTCTTCAGGAGTCATTAACCGCATAACGGAATCAACCCGCTGATCAACAGTTTTTTGCTGAGATTGCGCAAAAAGGATCGGGTTCAGGAATAAAAGTATCAGCAAGAGTGCTGTATTGATTTTTGCGTTCATGGTTGTTATGACAAAAAAGGAATGGTTATTCGTTCCCTCCGACTACGCTCAGGGTAAAATTCGTTATTCGTTATTCGTTATTCGTTACTTGCTACTTGTTACTTGTTTTTTGTTATTTGTTGCCAGGAAGTTCTTCACTAAAAGTTACACGGTGTATTTATGAGCTGTGTACATAACTATTATCAATTAACTATTAACTTCTCACTAACCACTATTCATTCTCTTTTGCTCTTCTGGCATCCAACTCTTGCTTCATCAAGGTAGTGGTTTTAGCGTCAATCTTGTAAAAGATCATAAAGATGGCACACGACATGTATAAAATACCGGGAATAACAGATACCAGCAGTTTTATTCCTGTAATGGCAGTATCGTTTTGTACAATATTAGCTACAAAGCCCGAAGCTGCTAATATCCAACCTGCTATGGCGGCACCGATACCCCAGCCTGCTTTTTGAGCAAATACCGCAGCCGAAAAATACAACCCGGTAGCCCGCCGTCCGGTTGTCCATTCGCCATAATCGGCTGAATCGGCAATCATGGTCCAGAGTAATGGGACTGCAGGCGCATAAGCCATTTTTGCGATGATATTAAATACGTAAATCGTAGTAAGATCAGTAACCCCAGGCAAGTAGATGAGCATAAAAAATAACCCAGAAATCAATGAACTGGCTATAAATACATTTTTATTTCCGAACCTTTTGGCCAGTGGTTTTGAGAGAGGCAAGGCAACAATTAATGCGATTGTACCAAGAATGTTAAACAACTGAACATCATTAAGTAAATGTTGAAATGTATTATACAGATTTCCTTCACTATTTAAAGTTTTAATTTTATCTAACAATTGGCCTTCTTTTAATAAAGTCCAGGCTTTACTAAACGGTTCATTACCTTCACTCCCAAGGTAGTATTTAAAATAATAGGCAATTGCCGCATTCTGCATGGCAAACATCACAAAAGAAACAATACCTACTATCGCCAGAATAACCCATGCTTTATTTTTGAACAAGTTCCCGAAATCTTCTTTTATCGAATTTTGCTGCGCTTTTGGAGGTTTAACCCGCTCTTTAGTGGTTTGAAAAGTGATAAAAAAGAACACTAAACTTAACCCTGCAAACAACATAACCGTGTACTGAAATCCTTGCGCTTGATTTCCTTTTCCTAAAAAGCTAACTAGTGTCAGAGCTAGTCCACTCACAATAAACTGACCAGTAAACCCAGCAATAAACCGGTAGGTATTTAATCCTGCACGCTCGTATGTATCATCTGTCATAACTGCTCCTAAAGCTGAAAATGGTAAGTTTACAGAAGCATAGGCAGTCATCAAAAGTACATACGTTGCTACGGCATATACAATTTTTCCTGTTTCGCCTAAGTGAGGAGTAGAAAAGGCCAAAACAGCTATAACTGCATAAGGAATAGCACCAAATAATATATAAGGGCGGAATTTCCCCCAGCGGGTGTTGGTCCTGTCGGATAATATGCCAATCACAGGGTCGATGCCCGCATCCCAGAAACGTGCAACCAACATAATTGTCCCGGCAGCTGCCGCAGAAATCCCATATACATCGGTATAGAAAAACAAGAGCCAGAATCCAACCATATCCCATACAAAGTGAGATGCGGTATCGCCCAAACTGTAACCAATTTTTTCCTTTACACTTAAATTCAGGGTTATCTTTTCCATCATCTTAATTTTTAATTCTTTCCAGATCTATTTGCCGGTATTGTTACACTTCCTCAATCAATTTCAAATACTTTATACGTTCTGGACCATTCTATTTCCTTACCAGGTTCAACATTTATGTCGAAGAATAACTCCGGGCTGACAACATGTTTCCATCCCCAAACATTCACTTTAGCTGTTTTAAAGCTGCCGGTTTCACTGATTCCGATTTTATTTTTAGTATTTATCAATTCCCAGGCCGCTTCTATACTTTCGTTGCCGGAAAGGTTGCTGAAAAAGAATTGTTTATCAGGTGTACTATTAAATGTAATTTCCTTTTGACCAATTTCAACTTTCCCTTCCGGATTAACATTCCCTTCAAACAGCTCAGGCTTAATTCGGAAAGGAAATTTTAAAATATAATCACTGCCTATGAGTTCTTTGTTGACAGCTAAAAAATTATGGACATATTCATTGGTCTTAATTGTTTTGCTGCCTGTATTTTTTAAATGATATTTAATAATAAAACCGCTTTCAAGTAATTCAATTTCTTTTTTCAAAACATAAGAATAACCATTAACGCTCTGCGACTTACAGCTGATTATTAATTTATCCTTTTTATCTGCAACCTTAAATTCGGCAGGCTGAATATCATAATTCCTGCTAAATAAATATCCCTGCTTATCTTTTTTCAGTAAGCCAACACCAATTTTATGAAACCATTCACCTTCCTTAATATCATCATAACCTACGACCGCTTCAATACCAAATTCGTTGTATAAACCTTTACCGTGCTTGTTATCATCTTCAATATCGGTATTTTCAAGGCTTGTGATATAAATACCTTTGTATTTCACAGAAACAATTTTACCGGTCCAGTCAAATCTTGAAAAGTCATAATTTGCCAAGGGCAAATCAATTTGAATTTCCAGGTTCTTATTTTTCAGTTCATGGGTCATTATTGGTTTTTTTTTGAGCTGACTACTTGCAACTAATGGTAAAATTAACAGCAAAAACAAGACATTTCTTTTCATTATTCCCGTATTGATTAATGCTACTCTGATTTGACTAAGCTCAAGTATTTTTCTTTCACTATTTGGAAAGCCATTTTCTTATTTCTTTCAGTTGTTAATATACCCCAATACTCTTCATTGGCGGCACCATCGTAGGGAACGCCGCAACTGTTCGGAGCACATCCTCCCTGATCATGTGTTTTGCTATCGCCTGCTTTCCACCATTCGTCAGCAAATTCGAATAAGGTAACACCTGAACAAATATCCGGATGCGCAAAAACACTCTCCAAAATTTTACTGGTAGCATCAGCCTGCGCTTTTTGATTTTCGCCCTGCTCATAGCCATTCGCTTTTAAGGTCATATAACTGTCGGCTCCGGTTTCTGACAAGTACATAGGTTTTGAACTTTGCGTACTCCAATCCGAAAAAATACCCTCCGGATTGTCCCAGGAGTAAACATTCATTCCCCACACATCTACATTCGGGCAAGCCGAAAGCGTGTTCGCATCGGGAAGCCCTCCGCAAGCGGTAGAAACCGGATGATCAAGATCAGTTTTATGAATCATTTCTACAGCATTATTTAATGCCCGGTACCAGATTTGAATATCACCTTCGAACCACTCAGCATGGTAGTTATATTCATTACCAAGTTCCCATAATAGTATTGCCCCATGATTTTTATAGGTATTTACATAATTGATAAATGATCCCGAAAGAATATCATATTTCCCATCCTGGTTGTATCCAAAGCCCATTATAACCTTTATCCCTGCTGCATTTATCTCATCGAGTACTGCTTTATCTGCTATCGGGGAATAGACCCTTATAGTGTTTATCCCAGCCTCTTTCATCAGGGCCAGATCTTCGGTCAAATTGCTAAAACTTACTTTATCTGTGTACTTGGGCACAGGATTGTAGCATATCCCTTTAATCGTGTAAGGGGAACCATTTACAAAAATCTGCCGGCCGGAGATGGTAACTTTATCAGCTTTTGCTTTTCCCGGATTTAAAATGAAAATGAAAGCTAAGAGAACTAATGCAAATAGTTTTTTCATGCGGTTTAATTTAATGTTGTTACTCTGGTCCATTTTTTTATGATGTACTTACATTTTCAATCACATCCTGACTAAGAATCTCCGCGCGACGTACTTTCAGGGCCTCCCTGATTTCATGGGCTTTTAGCTCTGTTACATCATATTTCCAGATAATTACGATAGCAATTAAACCAGTTATTATAGGGATGGAGATATCGGCAATACGCAGGTTTGTAATTGCTTGCGGTGACTGCACAGTAACATTCTGATCAAATCCGACCCAGTTTAAAACAGCTCCGCTCATAAGTAATGCCATGGCAGTTCCAAGTTTAACCATCCACCAGTAAACCGCGCCAAACATAGCTTCGCGGCGGGTGCCATTATTCAGTTCATCAATATCGCAAACATCGGCTGTCATCGACATCATTAAAGTAAACAAGCCCCCGATGCCAAACGAGATTAAAGGCAACGGCAAAAACATCAGGTAAGGATTCGCCGGACTAAAAGCCCACCATTTTAGCAAATATCCTACCATTGAGATAACAGTAGAGATGATAAAAGCATTTTTCTTGCCCACTTTTTGAGAAATAAAAGTTATGACAGGAATAACAAGAAGAGCAGTAGCTAAAGCGCTGATTGTGCCAAACCATGCAGGCCATTGTCCTGCGGCAGTAGTATCGCCTTTGAACAGGTAAAATATAATGATGAAAAAAGCAAACTGAGCAATCGTTTGAAATCCGTTAAAGATAAAAAATGTTGCCCCGCATAATTTCATAAAAGGCTTACATGTGATGGTCTGCTTTATTCCAATTATAAATTCCTTTGAATTGGCTGCAAGATCTTTCAGCGACAACTTAGATTTGCCTTTTGAGCCCGGTTGAAGAATTATATCGGGCAGAACCATTTCTTTGCAAAAAAGTGCCGGCATTATTCCAAGCAGTAGACATAATGCTCCAACCCAAAGCGAAAGGTTTCTGGCACCTTCGGGAGCTGAAGCGTACACTGCGGGATTGTATATTATCACCCAAAACCAGGGAGCAATCATCCAGGCAATTTGTCCCATCCACTGCGAAACTGCCATCAGGCGGGTGCGCTCGTGGTAATCGGGGCTCATCTCATAACCCAAACCTATAAGTGGAGCGGCAAAAATGGTATAGCCAATATAAAAAAGTAACGAAAACCCCAGAAAATAAAAGAAATTATAAGTCTGGGAGTTTTCAGGATAAAGTTGCCACATAACCATAAAAGTCAATCCGGTAATAATGCTTCCCACGAAAATATAAGGTTTTCTTCTGCCCCAGCGGGTTCTGGTATTGTCAGAGATATATCCCATGATAGGATCAATAATGGCATCCATAAGTCGCGGAAGCGCAGCCAGCAAACCTGCCAGTAATGGATTCATCTTCAAGGCTAATACCAGGATAATCATAAATACGCCCAAGGCGGCCGGAAATAATTGGTTTGCCAGGTTTCCTGATCCAAATGCGATTTTTTGTCCAAAAGGAACAACATCTTCCGGAGCTGTTTTGAAATGTGCCATATAGTTGTGGGTTTGTGGTTATTTGTTGAGGGTTACTGAATCCTGGTTGTTGAATATTGGTTATTGACTCACTATTAGTTTGATTTGTGATTTGTGCACTTCGGCTGTCTTTGGCTTCGCTCAGCTGCTGTCGCTCAGGGTAAAATTTGTGATTTGCGGGTTGCGGGTTGAAATTTGGAATTTGGATCTTATGTCTATTATTTACCTTACAAAATCATTGAACGAAACGTCTATCCGGACAATATCTCCTGTACGCTGAAATATTTTGGAACTTATTTCTTTACCGATAGTATGACCTTTTATGATAATCTGTTTCCCATCTGCGAAAGCGATAGAAGTTTCAGCTTCGTTTGCCGAACGGTAAACGATGGGAACCTGGCAGAAAGTAAATCCAAGCTGAGCTTGTTCAAGGGTTATTTGCTGAGGCTCTCCCTTCAGATCAAAATACCCGAAAATGCTTTCATTGTTCAATAACTCTTCCGGATTCAATAAGCTGGATTGAAATACAATTTCCCCATCCTGTACATGAATTCCCAATTCCCTTAAGCGCGATATGAAGTCTTCTTTAACCTGTCCGGTCATGCCGGGCTGTTGAGCGCCCGCGTTTCCGGGAGTGTGCGAATAAGCATCCGTTGGAAAAGCACCGTACAGATCAGGTGATTTATTCAAGCCTATTCCCGCTTTAATTTCGAAATAATGATCTTTAATTTTACCGATTACTACCGGATCGGCTCCTTCATACACAGCTTTAAAATAGCATTCCTGGGCTGCAATCAACAATTTTGAAACCATGTGCCAGTATATACTTCCCAATCCTTCGTACCCATAAAATGTACCCGAACGCCCGGTAAAGGATTGATGGTCGAAAAGATCTTCATAAATTGCAAGTATCGTTTCCTTTTCTTTGGCAAGAAGTGATGCATATCTCTTCGGTTCCAGCTGATTTAAAGCTTTCTCCAGAACTCCGGAATTACGGAATGTTCCGTTAAAGTGGAAGTTACCCAGATTATCAGCACTTAAAACAGAGGTATCCGCATCGGCAACCAACTGGCTGAGCAATCTCGAAGATTTAACCTTGCTGTCAGGGATATTGTTTTTCTGTGTAAAAAGAGGTAATTGCCTGTCGGGATAAAGCAGATAACTATATTGATCTTTCCGGAATAAACTACTAGCTTTTAACGCGTTAAGCACATCCAGGCTTTCCTGAACCGATAAATAACCGGAACTTAACACAGCAACCTGTCCTTCGAGCATTTCGTACAAATGGCGGATAGCCACACTCTGGCTGGAAAGCGAAATCAGGTTATACGAATGGTAAAGTCCATCTTCGCGTTTGTTAACTTTAATGGACTGATCCATATATTCCAAAGCGAGTTGAGTGAATTCAGCCAAAGCTTTTACCTGGATCATCATTTTCCGGCCCGAGAAAGATGTTGAGTAAACGGTGTTTCTGTAATCGCTTCCGGCTTCCCCAAGGGTATCTGCAAAAAGACGCCTGTCGGCATCTGAAAAACCGCTTACAAGCAGAGCGGTATTTTCTGAAAAAAGAGTAAATATCTTATCGAAAAAGATTCCTACTTCTTCGGAAACGGGAATTTCATAGCTTGATGATTCATTAAACCTTTCAGTCCAGAACTTAAGGAAGCGCCTTAAATAGCAAAGCGTGACCATCGAAACACCGTTGCCTACCAGGGCATTGTTGGCATCGTTCCATTCAGGACGTTGGGTGTTGAGCCAGATGCCAGCTTCGGGAATAAAGTTGCTAAGCTTAGCAAGCAAAGTGACCAGAATTTTTTCGGTAAGGTTAACCTTGTATATTTCATTTTCCCCGTCTCTCAACAAAACACCATCGGCACCGGTTTTCCGGGTAAGCGCTTTAATTTTATCATTTAATCCGAAATCAAAAACAATGGTATCCTTTGGATTCTTAACAATTTCGGAATATGATTTTATACGGTAAGGCACATTGGCATAAACAAACATTTCCTTTCGCAATAAAGCATCAAGAGTACCCGGATGGAATTCACCCGATAATTCGAGAAACTTCTGGAGGTAGATTATCTGGTGGTCGCCCCAGTAGCCAATGTAAGCCCAGGGGTCGTGCGGATCAGGGCTTTCCCAATCGAGACCTTCGCGGGTAACACGGTATGGATTATAACCATCGGCGGTTGTGGCATTTAAAAATTTGCTGATCATACCTTCCAGGAATTCAGGATACGAAAGGCTGAGCGCTTCCCAGTTTTGAAAAATATCGCGCCAGTTTCCCTGGTAATTCAATTTTACCGAGCCATCTTCATTTTTTGTTTCTATCGAGAACTGGTTCCAAGGCCGGCTTGGATCACCATGCCTGCGACTGAAAGTAAGAGGAAGATATTCGGAGCAAATCCTGATCAGATCCTGGTCTGTGGTTTTTTCGGCCAGACCCAGTAGTTCTATATAACTGAATGTTTCAGGCAACCGATCCAGCCATGTAGTATATTTATCGCTTATGTCTTTATTAATTTGCCCGACAAAAAGCACAAAGTCAGGTTTATCCAGAATGTAATTATTGGGAAAAATCCCACCTCTCATCACGTTGAAAAGCGTATTTGAGAAATGGCGGGTACAGCTTAACACGTCGTTACTCAATTGCATTCCATCCGCTTTGGAAACAATTTTCTTCAGGTTTGAGGTTCCTTTTTCAATATCGGCTTCAACCAGTTGTTTTATCTTATTCGTTGTTTTTATGGCATGATCCAGGTTTGCCACATCTCCGCTTTGCTGGTTAATTTCAGCAACAATCATCCATTCTTTGCTGGTATCTTTTTCAAGAGTAAGGCTCGCATTCACATAGTATGCACCCCGAGTGGCCCTGATATCAGTTTCTGTTTCAACAGGAAGTCCTTTTTTGAAATTTTCAACCTGGTGGTTTGAAATCAGAATTTTTACATCATTGTTTTCGGGTCCGCACATCCAAACCGATGTTGCTTTAAGAGATTCACTCGGCTCTGCCCGGTCAACGGGAATGGAGCTGAGCATATACAAACCAAGCTTTGATTCAGGGAGTAACTCGCACTTTTTATAGGCATCAAGCAAATTACTGAACGCATTCTGAAAATCGTAATCTACGCCGTTGGGCAGTATATTCTTAATCCCGTCGAGTACATCAACGGTTACTGAACCGCTATTGAGATTGCTGATGACCGACTTCTTTACAAACCCGAATTTTTCGCTGTTGTTCCAGCCATACCGAAAGCCAACACCCAGGTCATCATTAATCTCTTCGAAAATGATTTTATTACCGTAAATGTTTTTATAAATATTCCTTTGTATGCTGTATATTTTCTCCGACTCGGTGGTAAAAGGTTCCCATAAATATGTTTTCTGATCTTTGCTGACGAGCAGTATTGTTTTACTTCCGGTGATATCCCTGTAATCATAAATTTTATCAACGGTATAATACGGAAACAGAGCGTTGTTACGGTCCTTCCTTCCGGCTGACAGAGAACCATTGCTCGAAATATACATCCAGTGATCGGAATCGCTAACAATAGTCATAAAGAAATCCGGCATCTGGTTGTAGTTGCTGATTTTGTAGAATTTCTCGTTTTCTATTTCCACAAACCGGCCCTCAACCTGAGGCTTGTTGGTGTTAATCTCAGCTTTTCCTAAATAAATGGCTTTCCTGGTCATTATACTTTTCTTTGAATTTCTAAATTCTAATTATAACTCGTTTCAGAATGTTCTTCAATTTCTTCCCTGATGGCAATAATGTCGGGATTACCGTTTTCAAACCCCGGCATTTGCTTTTTTGCCAATGGTTTAAAAATGTGCGTCGTTGTTTTCCCAACCTGGTGAATTTCCTTCGGTAACATAAACCCATTTTGTTGAATCAGGCAACCCGAAATAATTAAATTCGTCACAACATTTTAACTTCCATCCCATCGATGTTCGGGAATGCTTTATTCTTTCCATCAATAATTCCGGTTCATTGGTAGTAATAAAATCAAAATTATTTGAAATAAGCCAGTCCATCCCGGCAGCTTCATTCACCGTCCAGGCGTTGAGAGTAATATTGTTCTTTTTTGCCATTTCAATCCAGGCAGGATGTTCAACAAAGACTGAATAATGAAAATCGGCACCGCTGATGCCATCCGCTTTTAATTGGTCGGGCGACTTATCTCCTTCGAGATATTGGGTAATCGCTTTGGGATCCAGTTCAAGAATTCTTTTCAGAATACCATAATCAAAACTGATATACACAATCCTTTGATCTGCTTTCAGTTTATGAACCAGTTTTACCACCTTTTCAGCAACAGCTTTTCCACGCTCTTTACTGATTTCAGATGGTTTTATTTCGCAAACCAGGCGCGTCGAAGTATTATTCTTCATACCTGCCTTTATATACTCTTGTAATGTCGGCAGTTTTTCGCCATTGGCAAGGTTGAAAGCTGCAAAAGCTTTATATTTCGTTTTTTCAACAGGGAGTTTATTATACTCAGGATCATGATTTATGATAAGAATATCATCTGCCGTCATGCGGACATCAAACTCTGACCCTGTACATTTCAGCTCTATGGCATGTTTCAGCGATGCTATGGAGTTCTGAGGAAAGTTATTCTGCTTCCAGGCACCACGATGAGCAACAACGGGATTCGATGCAAAGAAAATTTTATTCTGTGCATTTGCTGCGAAACTGCATGCCGCAATCCACACTGAAATGAATAACAGATAAGCGCTTTGTTTTTTCAACTGAGTATTTGTATTAATCAAATTGAAGTTTCTTGGTCTTATAAAAATCCTGCAGAATAAAGAATGCTTTTTTCTTCATTCCCTGGTCTGAAATCAATCCCTTCCGGTTAAATCCATCCTGTATTCCGGGCAACATTCGTCGCGGCGAACGGAAATCAGTTAAAATCCATGGGCTGATGCCACGGATATTGGGGATTTTATCAATCATCAACAGGTTTTGCTGATAAAGATACTCCTGGTATTCCTCTGTCCAGCGTTCATCCCTGCTTCCGTGCAAACCTTGTTTTGCGCCACCGCCAAATTCCGAAACGACAACTGGCTTATTGTATGGGCTTGACCAATTTACTTCGGGAGCTGTGGCCAGATCACCGCCATACCAACCCATATACTCATTAAAAGCAATGATATCAACATATTCGCCAATTTTATCATCAATTATTCCTATACCATTTTCATTCCGGGTTAACTGAGCAGCACTTATTAATCGGGAAGAATCCAGAGTTTTGGTATGGTTAATCAGTTTGATTAAAAAAGAATTCCTGGCTTCGGACAATGGTGTTTCATTTGCCATAGACCAAATGATTACACAAGCCCTGTTTTTGTCTCTTGTAATCGCTTCGGTTAATTGGTTTTTCGCATTGCTATAGGTTGCTTCATTTTTAAAATCTATGGTCCAGTAAACAGGAATTTCTTCCCAAACCAAAAGTCCCATTTTATCCGCCATTCGAAGCATATATTCGTTATGCGGATAATGGGCCAGCCTGACATAATTACAACCTAATTCTTTAGCCCAGCTTAAGAGAGCCAGGGCATCCGATTCGCGGGTAGCACGTTTCCCTTTGTATTCCTCATGAATACTGATTCCCCGCAGGTAAATTGATTTGCCGTTAAGCAAGATATCCGGGCCCTTAGTTTCAATGGTTCTGAATCCGATATTATCCTTTAATAACTGATGATCTGTTTTAATCAGGACTTCATAGAGTTTTGGCGATTCAGGAGACCAGTATTTTAAAGTCCCCCAATTACCTGAATCATTACTGAATTCAAAAACAGCTTTCCCACCGGAAGTTGTTTGGATTTCTTTTTCGATTTTCAACTCAGGGATGCTAATGGTGATTTTTTTACCTTGAACAGGATTACTCATAGTAACATAGCCAATGATTGTATTAACATCACCTTTCTTCAACTGAATCGTATAGTCCTGAACTAACACGCCTGGCTCTTCAATTAACAATACATCCCTGGTGATACCTCCGTAATTCCACCAATCCGTATTTACAGTGGGGACGGCTTCAAGCGACCGTTTGTTGTCTGCTTTAACTACCAAATAATTATCTTTTCGCTTTACAATCGAAGTAACTTCAAAATCAAACGGAGTAAATCCGCCTTCATGCGTACCTAATTTGGTACCATTTAAATACACATCGGCATTATAATTTATGGCCCCAAAATAAACATACAGCCGTTTGTTTTCTTTTAACAGGTAATCAAACGATTTTTTATACCAGACCGTACCTTCATAGTAAAACAGGTTTTCTTTTTGAGTATTCCAATCTCCCGGAACTATAATTGTCGGTGATTTATCAAAATCATATTCTACCAATTCCAACTTGTCCTTGGCGTGGTAATTATTATAAAAAGCGGAGGTTGAAGTTGGGTTTTTCTGATCGTAGACTTCCGAGTGAAAATTATAATAACCATTTTCATAAGGATCGATGATATAGTTCCAGGAGCCGTTCAGGGAAGTGATATTCCTATTTACGGTGTTTGTTAAAAGTCCTTGCGATAGACCCACAAAAGGGAACAAAATCGCCACCAAAATAATTTTTATGTTGAACATCGTTTTTAGAGGCAAACTAAAATTAATAAAAACAATATGCAAAACCAGTTACAGCAACTTAAACCCCGATGTTTTGACTTTTCCTGTCCCTCAGTACATCAATCTCCCGATTTCCCCATCTGACCATTTTCTATTTACTTGTTTTCCTACTGATACACTCTCACATAGTCAATTTCCATCGCCGCGCTAACAAAAGCCGGATCAATAGTTCCTCCAAAATTGCCCCCCATTGCCACATTAAGAATTATAAAAAAGTTCTGATTGAAAGGTAAACTTCCAGTGTTGCCGTGCGTGTAAAAAAGTGCATCATCCACAAAAAATTTGATAGTGGATGATGTCCATTCGCATTTATATACATGAAACTCTGTTGTGGCATTAGTAATCATAGTTGTGCCACCTTCAGCACTTCCCCCGGAATGACCGGTATAGTGCAAAGTGCCATAAATTTTGTTAAGCTGATTACCTAAATGTTCCATTATATCAATTTCTCCACAGGCAGGCCAGCTAACAGTTGAAATATTATCTCCCAACATCCAGATTGCCGGCCAGGTGCCACCTCCTGCAGGAAGCTTAGCCCTTACTTCGATTTTGCCATATTTGAAGGAAAATTTTCCTTTTGTTAACATCCTGGCCGAGGTATATGAACTACCCTGGTAACTTTCCTTTTTCAGGATAATTTTAAGAGTACCATCAGATACAACTGCATTATCAGTCCGGGTGGTATAGTATTCAGCTTCATTATTACCCCAGCCGCCGGCACCTGTATCGTAACCCCATTTTGAAGAACTAGGTGGACCAGGTGTATCAAATTCATCCGACCATACGAGGCCCTGAACTACAGTAACAGTGATTACAGTTGTCTTAGATGCCGTTTTTCCACTGGCACTCTTAGCCACAACAGTTACTGTATACACTGCGGAAGTAGTATAATGATGTGTTACAACACCTGTAACAGAGACTTCTGTTGTACCATCTCCAAAATCGAAAGTGTACATAACTGCATTGGTCGCGGCAGTGGTAAATGAAACACTACCACTACTATCAGTACTAACTATCTGGTTTAGAGTAAGATTTGTCGGAGCGGTATCCGCTTCTGTACTTTCTGTTTTTTTACAGGAGAGCGCGGCAAAAAACAAAAGAAATAAAAGGGCTGTAAGTTTATTCATAACAATCAGGTTTGATTAAGACTACAAAGTAAACAGGGTTGACCTTTATTCTTTGCAATGTTTGGGTTTTGTTCAAAAAAATCAATTTTAATTATACTGAGTGAAATTAAGCTTCACCCTTTATTTTGTTGCGGATCGTTTAAGCATAATGAGCTAAATTCTGAAACAAAATGAAAGGAGGAGTTTAAAAGCCTCCTCCTTTCCATAAAACAATGAACTGTGGCCTTTTTATTTTTTAGTAACTGGCACCATTTTTAAATACCAGGCATTTCCGGTTTCAGTTCCTTGTACCCGTAAATACAGGTAGGTATCTGTTATGGTAAAGATTTCATATTCTTTCAGAACTGCACCATACCCAATAAAAGTATTAATTCCTGACAAAAGAATACTTGTTTGTGTTGATGTAGCAGCATCTATTCCTGTACTGGCCGGAACAAACGAAAAATCGGAAGTTCCACCACCGTAAGTATAACATGCTTCATCCCCTGCAGCAGGAATATCAGGTAGGCCACCAGCCAGAGAACCTGTTTTTGTAAATGCGCCATCAGGAGTTGCAACAGTTAAACTAAAGGTTCCTGACGCAGCAACTTTTGTAAAAGTAAAAGTCGCAGTGTAAAAACAAGGGCAACACGAAAGTTTTTCATTTATTGCCGCTGCCCACCAGCTAGGAGTAACGGATGCATTATCCCAGGGCCCTACACCAAAATGGCCGGCTACACTTTTATCTACTATCCAGGTTTTAGAAGCATCGCCGGTTAAACTAGTAACAATTGCTTCATCCGGTTTGAAGTCACTTCTAACAGTTACTTCTGTAGTGGCAGTGGAAGAAGAACCCCCTTTCCCAAATACCAGGGCCGAAATTTTGTATGTATTTATTCCGGTCTTTGTAAATTTCTTGGTTACCATTCCGGTAAGAGGAATTGCTACATAATCCGCTGCTGTTTTTGCATCATAACCTACTTTATAAGCAAGGGCATTATCACCGGTAATGGTAATATTTACATTACCTGAACCATCACCGTCAGGATGGGTAGCATCCTGGCCAACGACCTCTGTAGTAATTACGATATTTGAAGGAGCGGTTAAATCGCCCATGCTATAATCCTGCTTCTTGCACGCACTATATATCAATACCAGCGCTGCAATTACAAAAACGGTTTTAAGAGTATTTTTCATCATTGCTGTTTTTTAGTTTGTAAATGAAATATTATCAATGTAAAGGATTGTTCCTGCTCCTCCAACTACCGGCCCTGCAACTGTAACGTTATACCTTAAAACAATCTGATTAAACCTGGTATTTAAAGGTATTTCAGCAGCAGTGAAAGTACTGAAATCAAAAACCAGTTCTTCCCATACACCTGACTTGGTAATAGTAGCTCTTTTAACAGCTATACCGTTAGCCGGTTTACCACCAACTGCGGATTCTAATTCGGCATTTACTTTTTTACCAATCAATAACGGATCAGGGTTATAAACCATCACATGAATTTTTTTCCCTTGAGCAAAATTTATAGGAATATCTAACGGGCTGTATGTTCCACTCCATCCTTCGTCTCCACGTGTAAACTTCCCAACAGTAGCGCTGGTGTTTAACCCGCTTGCATCAGGATTTGCTACTTTGTCAAATTTTTGCCCGGTACCAAAAGTCCCAAAAGTGTAATTCACGGTAGGACTTTCAAAAGTCAAAGGCAAGCCATACAAAGTTTTAACAACTTCTGTTTTTGCAGCACCGCCACTGAGAGCTACAACTTTCAGATCATAAGGACCACCAGGTAGATAGGTATGAGCTGCCAGTTTTGCTCCGGCTGCCAAAGGTGTTCCAACTTCGTTAGCGACATCACCATAGTACACTAAAAATGAATTTGCATAAAGTGCTGTTGCACTCACAACCATATCAGCGTCAATAGTAATAGTGACATTTTCAGGAGCACGGTAGGTTATTGCCAGTGGATATGTAGTAGTGGTGCTTTTCCCAGCCAGATCGGTAGCAATAATTGTTACGGTATAACTCCCTTCAGGATAAGCATAGGATACAGTACCGCCGGGAGCTACAGTAGTTGTAGCTGTTGTTCCGGTACCATGACCGAAACCAATAGTATATGTAGCAACACCTTCGCCTGTAGGCGTTATTTTTACAATACCTGAATTATCAGTGCTGATATCAAATATTTTATCCAGGTTAGATGAATTCACAGAATTCAGAAATGATAAATCCTGATCAATTCCTTCAATCTTAGTACAACTTGAAGCAACAACTATAAAAAACAGGATGCTGCATATTAGATTTATTTTCTTCATGTCTTTTAATATTATTGGTTATAGCCTGTATTCTGAACTAATTTAGTACCTAACAATTCCGCATTTGGGATTGGGAAAACCTCGTTTTTGTTAGGAGTAAAACCTCTGTCTGCCAATCTGGTTGCAGCATCACCCCAACGTACCAGGTCAAAGAAACGGTAGCCCTCGCCGGCTAATTCCAGCCTACGCTCAGCTTTTATAGCTGCTAATGATACGGTAACCGGTAACAGATCGACCCTTGCCCTTACAGCATCCAAAAGATCCTGAGCTCTTTGACCAGTTCCGCCCAGTGCTTCAGCTTCCATTAAATAGGTGTCGGCCAGGCGGATAACATAACTATCCTGTTTGTAGTTAAGTACAGCGTCACCTCCAAGTGTAGTTACATCAGCCTGGGTTGGCATATATTTTTTGAAGAAATAGCCGGTGTTCTTGTACCCCTCAATATAGGTAGCCTTGCCAGCGTCTTTTAGTGCTTTCATATCAAATACGGTAGAAGAAAAACGTGGATCTAATCTGATAGTGTTATAAAATTCATCGGTAAAAACATTAAAACTCCAGCCTGAAGGTAAATCTGGTGCCGGTGATGCTACTTTTGTGTAACCCCTCGGACCTACCATTACACAAATGGAATTGCCTTCGTCAGTACCTGAACCCCAGTTACCCCAACCACCAAGACCAAGATTGGTATGGGCTGTAATTAAAATCCCTTCGCTGTTCATTTTATTGGCAACAACCCAAAGATCACTATAGTTACTTAAAAGTTTGTATCCGTATTGACTTGTTCCCCCAGGTGTACCATTTACTTCAGCCAGCTGAGCTGCAGCCAAATCGTTTTTCTTTTCGTAGAGATAAACTTTTCCAAGCAATGCCTGGGCGGCTCCTTTCGTAAAACGGCCATATTCGGTTGCCGAAATTGTTGGAGGTAATCCAGCAATAGCCTCTGTCAGATCTTTTTCTATCTGAGCATAAACATCAGCAGGGTCTGCCTGTACTACATTATAAATGTCACCGGCTGCTAATGGTTCCACAATCAAGGGAACGTTTTTAAACAAGGTTACCAGGTTAAAATAACACATTGCCCTTAAAGCTTTTGTTTCAGCAGCAAATCTTGCTTTTAAAGCTTCATCCATGGTTGTGGTTGGCAGTTTAAGCAAAAGAATATTTGCTTTAAATATCCCCTGGTAAAAATCGCTCCAGTAACTAATAGGAACTGTAAACTGAGTTTCAGAGAAGTTTGAAAATGCCTGTATTCCTGCTCCGTCGGTAGCACCGCCACCCCCTGCGTATTGGTCATCCGATCCGGCATTCATCATGGTAATCATGTTTTCGAATCCGCCTGAGTTCTTACGCATGATATCGTAAACCCCTACAAGTGCAGCATAAGCCTGATCTTCATTCTGGTAATAATTGGCTGTCAGGAACTGGCCTTTAGGTGTGAGCTCCACAAAATCCTTTTTGCAGGATACAAGGGACAAAACCATTGCGGCAGTAAAAAATATGAATGTATTTCGATTTTTTTTCATTTTGTTTAAATTTTGTTTGTGAGTGTCTTAATTTAATAAAGCACAGTTTTTACGAATGAAATCTCATGCGTAAAAATTAAAATTGCAATTGAACTCCGGCTATAAATGAACGGGCTTGTGGATAAAAGCCTTTGTCTATACCAGAAACGCCACCCCCGATTTCAGGATCATACCCGGAATATTTGGTTAAGGTGAACAAATTCTCAGACTGCACGTATACGCGTAATTTACTGATATCAATTTTTTTCAGGATGGCCGCATTAATGGTATAGCCAATCTGAAGTTGTTTAAGTCGCAGATAATCTCCTTTTTCGAGGTAAAAATCCGACATTTTACCAAAGTTTTCATTCGCATCATTAGCGGTAAGGCGGGGATATGTATTTGAAGTGCCTTCACCAGTCCAGCGGCTTAATGCTATGGTCTGCCAGTTCGAATATTCAATATCCAAACGGCGCAGGCCCTGGAAGATTTTGTTACCAGCAGCACCCTGGCCAAATATCATGATATCAAATCCTTTGTAAGCGGCATTTAAGGTCAGACCAAAGGTATATTTAGGAATACTCGATCCCAGGAAAGTTTTATCAGCTTCAGTAATAAGGCCGTCAGCATCTGTGTCAACCCATTTCAAATCACCGGGAGCGGCATTTGGTTGAATCAAACCACCTGCCGGGTTTACATAAGCATTAACTTCATTCCAATTCTGGAAAATCCCATCTGTTTTATACCCATAGAATGAGTTATATGATTGGCCAACCGCGATCCTTGTAACTGGTCCCATAGATTGGAATGACGCGCCACCTGTAATAAAATCAGCATCTGAATTCACATAGGTAACCTCATTTTTCAGATAAGCAATATTACCATTTGCTGAAAAAGTAACTTCTCCGAATGTTTTATTATATCCTAATTCGAATTCAATACCTTTATTGAACATATCAGCTACGTTTCCTACAGGTTGTTCCGAAGTACCAACATAACCAGGTATTGGGATGCTCCTTAATATCCCATTAGTAGATTTCTTGAACACTTCAAATACTGCATTAAAGTTTGTTAAAAACCTTACATCAACCCCAATGTTCAACTGCGAAGTTTCTTCCCAATGCAAATCAGGATTATCAAGTGTCCTGGGGGCATATCCTGTTGTAATATTTCCGGTATTACCAATGGTGTAATTGAAACCACCCACAACTGTAGAAAGGTAACCAAAATCTCCGATACTGCCATCATTACCGTTTACACCATATCCACCCCTGATTTTCAGGGTGTTGATGATATCATTGGTTTTCCAGAAACTTTCGCCTGAAACAACCCAACCCAAGGAGAAAGATGGGAATATACCATATTTATAATTCGCGCCAAACCGGGTGGAACCGTCGCGACGGATAATACCGGTAAACATATATTTCTCTTTATAATTGTAATTAATACGACTAAATAAAGAAGATATTTTATGTTCTACATAATCATAAGTTCCTGATATCCTGTTAGCCTGTGGGATATTGAAATTAAAGGAAGCATCCTCGTAACTTGTGATTGGAAGGCCTTGTATCGTATTGGAGGTTCCGCCTCCGATACCATTTACATAAGCTCCCTGCCCGAGTAAAATGCTGAATTCATGATCCTGTATCTTATTGCTGTACAATAAAGTGTTTTCAATGTTCCAATCCAGGGCGGTTGCGTTACTTTGACCATAATTATTCACTGTGTTCGATGTTGAAGCATTTAAATAATAAGTCGGAGTAAATCCCTGCCATCCCCAAAATGCTAATTTAGCACCGGCAGATGACCTGATTTTAATATGTTTATTGATATTTGCTTCAAGGTATGCATTTCCTGCGATATCATCGGACCAGTTAAACTGTCCTAACCTGGTTTGTGAATAAGCCAAAGGGTTTGTCATTTCCTGCCCCACGGTAGGTGAAATTCCGTAAGGATTACCATTGGCATCTCTGATGGCAACAGCCGGATAAGCGGCGGCAAGCAAAGGATCCGTTTCAATTAAGGGTGTAATAGGATCAAGATTTATCGCCGAACTTAATGGTCCACCGAATTCACTGTTCGTATTTCCAATCCCGATTGATTTTTGATGTGTATATCCCAGGGTTTGTCCAAATGTAAAAACTTTGGATATTTTATGTTCGGAATTTAAACGTATACTTATTTTATTGTAGTTGGAAATTTCCGGCAAAACAATTCCTTCCTGGTTAGTAATACCGATAGATGTATAAAATGTTGATCGGTCATTCCCGCCACTAACGCTTAGCTCGTGCGAATAACGCATGGCATTGGTATTGAAAATTGCCTTTTGCCAATCGGTACCAGTTCCATACTGCCCTACGTTAGGAAACTTAATGTCTAAACCACCATTCGTCTGGCGTTCGTTTATTAAGGTCGCATACTGTGTTGCATTTAACAACTTCAGCGTTTTGGCTGGAGCTGATGAGCCATAAAAAGCATTATAGTTGACCTGCATTTTCCCTGCCTGGCCTTTTTTAGTAGTAACCAAAATAACCCCAGTAGCAGCCCTGGTTCCATAAATAGCCGCAGATGCAGCATCTTTCAGAACTTCGATAGATGCAATATCCGCTTGATTTATATACCCGATTCCATCAGCAGCTACAACCACTCCATCAACAACCCATAATGGATTATTTCCACCATCACCGAAAGTAGTAACACCACGTATGCGAATTGTGGAGGCAGCACCTGGTTGCCCGGAATTTGCAGCTATGGTTACCCCGGAAACTCTTCCCTGTAAGGCTTGCTCAACACGGCCATTGGGAGTTTTCTCCATATCCTTGGCTTTTACGCTGGAAATGGCTCCTGTGGTAACACTTTTCTTTTGTGTTCCATAACCAACAACAACAACTTCTGATGTCATTACTGCCGCTTCTGACAGAATAACATCCACATTGTTAGTGCCTGCGGTAACAGTAATTTCATAAGCAGTCATTCCAACGAATGAATAAACCAACACCTGTTTAGGGTTAGCTTTAAGGGTGTATTTACCGTTAATATCGGTAGTAGTTCCGGTTACAGTTCCTTTAATAACAACTGAAGCTCCCGGTAGAGGCAGGTTATCCGTGGCCGATTTCACGACTCCACTGATCTGAACTTCCTGAGACCATGCCCAGAAAGAAAAAACTAATAAAAACGTACTTAGTAACAGCTTTTTTTTCATAATAATGGTTAATTACATGTGATTGATTGGTTGATTTGGGGTTTGGTGATTTTGAAATTAAGATTTTTATTTACTTGTAACTTTTACCGAATCAGTACAAACACTTTAAAATGATATCATTAGTAAAATTGCCGGATAAGGATAATGACAATTTAAAAAAGGGTTATGACAGGACTGAACTTAAAACCTTCTATTTTGATTCTATTTGCAGTTACTAAAGTAATACAAAGTTTTCATACATTTCAAATCAACTAGCTTTTTTTTTATATTTTGAAGTATAACCTGGTTGCTATTAATTGGGAGGAACCTGCAATCATGTATTTCTATATTCTATCCCTAAAAATGTACGCTTTGAAAGGACAATAGCAAATTGATTTGTGGAAGATTCATGAAAGTCGATGTTTTGAAGTCAAGCTGTAATTGACAGCCCAAATATAGATTTACAATTTAATATTCATACTATTGGGGAATGCGACAAATATACATCAGACTCTTAACTACTATTACATCATTTATACATCAATTAAAGTGTATATCACTGAATATAATATATATATACTTAATCCAGGCCTAAAATCAATACGTCAACATTATTGGTCCTATTGCAACTGGCTTTAAAAGGCGGGATATTTCAGGAAAGAAATCTGAATAAATTTAATTATTAATATGCGGAAAAATAAAAGGTGCCGGAATCCGGAAAGCCTTCTATCTATATTGTCAGAAATAACAAAAGGGAAAATAAATCAGCTTATAGTAATCGGGAGTGGCAGTATTTGAAAAACACGAAGACTCCTGATGTAGAAACAATGCATGAGAATACTTGTATGAGAAGTCCTATCATCAGTTTTAACAAATTATATTCAAAGGTTTATCATAAATTCTGTGAGATTTGCTTCGCGGTCCAACCTGAGTTTTTTGCGGATGCGGTAACGGCTGATTTCAACTCCACGGGCACTGATATTCATAAGTGTTGCAATTTCCTTGCTCGAAATATTCATCCGAAGGTATGCGCATAAGCTTAATTCGCGGGGCGTCAGATCAGGGTAACTTTCTTTCAATTTTTTAAATAGTTCTTCATACACTTGTTCAATATGCAAGTCGAATACTTTCCATTGTTTTTCGTTATCAATTTCCTTATCAATCCGCTTTATAAGGCTGTTTATACTGTTTTTAGCCAAATCATTTCCCAGGGATGAATTTACATCCCGTAAATCTGCCTGCAATTTATTCAGCAAGTTGTTTTTCTTGATCAGAAGCATAGTTGAATTAGCCAGCTCCTTTTCCTTATGTATCATTTCAAGATGCAAAGCTTCGTTACGAAGGCGTTCCATTTCTTTTTCAATTATCAGGGCTTCTCCTTTTAATTTCTGCTCACGGGAAAGATATTTCTCTTTTTGTTTCAGTTTTTCAGCCAGGCGTGATTTTTCAATTCGATACGTTAAATAGCGCTGGCCGAGGTAAATAAACAGCAACAAAATGAAAAGATATATAATCAAAGCATAGCTGGAACGATACCAGGGTGCTAAAACAATGAATTTATATGATATTTCAGCAGGTATAGTTTGGTCATTGTTGCGGGCTCGTAACAAGAAGGTATATTTCCCGGAAGGAAGATTGGTATATTCTTTGAACTTTTGGGTTGTCCAATCGGACCAATTGTCATCAAAACCTGATAATTTATATTGAAATCCGGTTTCAGTCGACTCATAATTGTTTGCTGCAAAAGTAATTGAGATTGCATTGTTTTTAAACCTGAAACCAGGTATTACCGTTTGGCTGCCACATTTGCTGTTAAACCTGAATACACCTTCTGCTGTATCCCTCGACCTCAGGTCGCAAATAAAGATTGTGCATGGTATAGAATAATCTTTATTGTATTTCGAAATGTAGTTTGCAAATCCTCCTTCAATTCCTATAAGTACATTATTCTGATCGAGTTCATTTACATGCTCAAAAGCGGGAAGCATAATATTAGCAAGTTTTGCAAACGGAACCATGATCTTTTTATATGATCCATCCTCCTGTATTCGCAAAACGCCCAGATGCTTGTCGGCATAGAACCAGATATTTCGTTCCGAATCCTGGTACAGATAATCAACCTGCTGATTTTTAGCAAAATATGCAGAATATTTTATTTCTTTCTCAAACTTCCCGGCCTTAATATTGAATTTATATATCCCATTTATTGAAGCAACCACTATTTCAGATTGAATTCTGAATAAAAAATTCGACTTGTCAGATGGCAAACCATCCATTGACGTAAATAGCTTTATTTCAGATACATTATGCAAGGTACTATCCAACTTTAGCCTGTAAATTCCTTTATATGAATGCCCGACCCAAATATTTCCGGACTCATCCCTTTGTATAAAGCGCGATGATTCTCTAAATCCCTTAATTACATTATGGTATTGCCATTTGCCTCCTTTGTTTTCAAATGTTGACAATCCAGTATAAGACCCTACCAGGATAAACCGGGTATTGTTGAGTTTTAGAAAATTCCATGCCCCAGAAACGGAGGAAATTTTCGACGCTTTATTCCCTACCACCTGGAATATGCCATTACTGTGTCCGCACAACAATGTATTGTCAATAACCGAAAGATTCCAAACCTGGCCTTCCGTACCTTCAATCAGCCTGACACTTGACTTTGTTTTTGCCGGATTTATAAAATCATTCCATCTAATATAAAAAAGTCCCTGATTTGTCCCCAAATAAATGTTATCCCCAAATTTAGCTGAAGCATAACCGGTTCCTATGTCAAAATAATCTTGAAAGTACGAAATAGGCGAATCGAATTCAATCATGGAAATACCATTATCGAGGCAGAGCCAGATATTCCCTTTATAATCCTGCCCGATATCCAAAACCGTATTGTTCTGCAACCCACGCTCTTTGTTCATCTCAAATACCAGGTTTCCGGTTGTATCGGTAACAATTAAACCATTTTGAATGGTTCCGAAAGCAAAATAATTATTTTTGAGCTTTTTCGCCGAAAAGAGCTGGTATTTTTTTAATTGATCATTTATTTTTGAATTCCATGGAAGTACTTTGACGCCGTTATAACGATAAATACCATTCTTATTGGTTCCAATCAAAACTTCGTTGTCGTTTAAAGGCAGTATTGACCAGATTTGTGTTCCAATAAAAAAATCGCCACCAGGCATCGTCCTTACCTTACCATCACGATATTGCAATAACCCTTGTTCTTCGTCATAAATCCACAAAATTCCATTAACGTAGTAAGAAAAATGAAAACTAGTGTGGGGATAAACAATTTCAATTTTACCGTCCTGATATATAAATAACGCTTTAAATGATTGAAAAACAATTCCAAAACTTGTTTTATGTATTCGCCAGATTTCATCAAAATCGCCAATCTTGCCCTTAATCAACGGGATTAACGAATGATAAACCAAGGTTCCCTTTGAATTTTCTTCATAAAAACCAAATTCTCCAAATGCGCCTGTATAAATCCGGTTACCATCCGTACATAGTGCCCGGTTAACTGCCTGGACAGATTTGTATAAAGTCCAGTTGGCGCCATTATATTCAAGCAGTCCACTGTTATTGGCAAAATACATTAAGCCATTATCCGTTTCGCCGATTGACCAGCTTTGAATTCCACCGGAATATTCCGAACGTGAAAAATTTCTAATGCCCGGCAGGCCATAATGAGTAGATTGAGCTTGTATCCTTGTTATACTGATTAATCCAAGCAATAAAATCAGAAATGTTTTTATTTCTTTAAAAACCATACCGTTCAAACGTATAAGTACTCTTATTAAAACTGCAATTTTACTTCTTAAATAAATTCACTTACTCATATTTATGATCTGGAAAATTCCGGCAATTCATATAATCATCTAAAACACATGATTTTAATTACCAAAAACTTTTAGCTGATCGGTAAAAATGCTTGTGAAACTTCACTTTCCCCCGGATTTAAAAGTTAAAAGTACAAATTGTATGATTAACTTATTTACATTTATTTCCAATAATCTCATTTTTAGAATAATGCTACCGGAATAATGCCTGCTTCCCGGTTCTTAAAAGTTCCGCTTGTTCCCTGCTGGCAGGAAGCAGTGTTTCCCCCGTCTAAATCAATTATTATTATCCAAATTAAATCATTTCAGAATTCCGGAGCGAAAACCCAACGACAAAATCCATATTGCTTTAAGCTAAAATGAAACTGTGAAACGGCCAAAATCATTATCGTTTAAAATAAATAAAAATAACATTTTTTGTAATCGATATCCGACAAAAATTTGTAATTTTGTTACTACAAACTTGCAATATATTCAGCATGATTTGATTGCCTCCAAAAACGGGATTCATGGAAACAACACTCTACATTCCAACCCTATTAAAAAGCTACAGACGCTTATTCGAGTGCCTGATGTTTTACAATTAAGCTTTTCCCCTCCTTCATCATTTTTTTTCAAGTGATAGTTTTTCGCATTTTTTTGTGCGAATAGTTCAATCCTGCTACACTTCATTCAGCAAACTTAAATTCCAAAAAAAAAGGCATTCCCATGTTTGAAAAAATCAAACCACACACTATAACTCCTGAAAGGCCAGCCACTGCCGAAGGCAATTTCTATAAACCCCAACAAGCTAAAATTGGACCGGGAATGAATGAGCGCATTCAAAAACTGAGGAAACTGAGTTTTGAAGCAGAGCCCACATTATCAATTGAAAGAGCTCTTCATGAAACTGCATTCTACAAAGCAAACTACGGGAAATTCTCAATTCCGGTTTTAAGGGCTTTAAACTTCCTGGATCACTGTCAGAAAAAGACTATATATATAGGTGAAGGTGAATTAATAGTAGGCGAACGTGGTCCAAAACCAAAGTGTGTACCTACTTTCCCGGAACTTACCTGCCATAGCGTCGAAGATTTTCATGTGCTGAATACCCGTGATATGCAACGCTACACGATCAGCCAGCAGGATATTGACATTTACGAAAAAGAGGTGATCCCTTACTGGGAGGGTAAAACCCAGCGCGAGCGAATCTTCAGCCATGTTCCTGACGAATGGAAAGCAGCTTATGAAGCCGGATTGTTTACAGAATTTATGGAACAGCGTGCGCCAGGTCATACCGCGCTTGACGGCAAAATTTATCAGAAAGGGATGATCGATTTTAAAAAGGAAATTGCAGCAAACCTGGCATCTCTTGATTATATAAATGACCCGGGAGCAACCGATAAATCAGAGCAGTGGAAAGCTATGGATATTTCATGCGACGCTGTTATTTTATTTGCCGAACGCCATGCTGAACTCGCTGAAAGTCTTGCCTTAACAGAAAGTGATCCGAAAAGAGTTGCAGAGTTAACTAAAATAGCTGAAGTCTGTCGCTGGGTTCCAGCAAAGGCTCCGCGAAACCTTTGGGAAGCCATACAGATGTATTGGTTTGTTCACCTGGGGACAATTACTGAACTGAATGGTTGGGATGCCATGAATCCTGGCCATTTTGACCAACACCTGGCACCATTTTATACCAAAGAAATTGCGGAAGGAACTCTCTCGCGCGATGAAGCCAAAGAACTGATTTCCTGCTTCTGGATCAAGGTGAATAACCATCCAGCGCCACCAAAAGTTGGTATTACTGCCCGCGAAAGCGGCACATACAATGATTTTACAAATATTAATATAGGCGGATTAAAAGGCGATGGAACCGACGGAACCAGCGAAGTTTCGTATATCATGCTTGACGTAATTGAAGAACTACATGTTTTACAACCGGGTAACTCTGTTCACATCAGCGCAAAAACGCCGGATAAATTTCTGCATGCCGCAGCCCATGTTATACGGCAGGGCCATGGTTATCCTTCTGTTTTTAATCCGGATATTTATATCCTGGAGTTACTGCGTCAGGGTAAATCCTTGCAGGACGCCCGCGAAGGTGGGTGCAGTGGTTGTATTGAAGTCGGAGCATTTGGCAAAGAAGCATATTTGCTGACAGGCTATCTAAATGTCCCGAAAATCCTGGAAATAACACTCAACAACGGGATAAATCCTGTAAGCGGAAAAATGGTCGGGATACAAACCGGTGATCCTCGCAACTTCAAATCTTACGATGAACTTTATGATGCTTTTCTGAAACAGCTTCAATTTGTAGTTGATCAGAAAATGCGGGTCAGCAACTATATCGACCGCATGTTTGCAAAATACGCCCCGGCTCCTTTTCTTTCGGTGGTAATAGAAGATTGTATTTCCAAAGGCAAAGATTACTACGATGGCGGACCGCGCTACAATACAAGCTATATTCAATGCTGCGGACTGGGAACTATAACTGACAGCCTGGCCGCACTGAAAAAACATGTTTTCCAAGATAAATCATTCAGTATGGACAGGGTTTTAAATGCTGTTCTGAAAAATTTCGAAGGAGAGGAATTGCTAAGGCAGACCATCATAAACCGTACACCATTTTTCGGAAACGACGATGATTATGCGGATGCCATTGCGGTTAAAGTTTATGATGACCTGGTTGATACCATCGATGGGAAACCAAATATCAAACCAGGCGGGAAATATCACCTGAATATGCTTTCCACTACGTGCCATGTTTATTTTGGGAAAGTTATGGGCGCGACCCCAAATGGCCGTTTAGCCGGAAAATCAATATCTGATGGCACTTCACCTTCGCATGGCGCTGATACACACGGCCCTTCGGCAGTTGTAAAATCATTGACCAAGATTGATCATGTAAAATCCGGCGGTACGTTGCTGAATCAGCGTTTCCTGCCCAGCCTGATGCGGAAAGAAGAAGATATCCGTAAACTGGGACACCTGATCAGGAGTTACTTTACACTTGGCGGACATCATATCCAATTCAATATTGTAGATACTGCAACATTACTGGCTGCCCAGGCATGCCCCGAAGATTATAAAGATCTGCTGGTGCGTATGGCCGGTTACAGCGATTACTTCAATGATATGAATGCTGACCTGCAGCAGGAAGTGATAGAGAGAACGGAGAATGATGCGTTTTAAAAGAGTCGGGAGTCGGAAGTCGGGAGTTGGAAGTCGGGAGTTGGAAGTCGGAAGTTGGAAGTCGGAAGTTGGAAGTTGGAAGTCGGGAGTCGGGAGTCGGGAGACGGGAGACGGAAGTCGGGAGACGAAACTAAGATTGAGAATTCTGATTGGGTCTTCCTGCTTCGGTCTTCCGACTTCCAGCCAAATCAGTACTACAATTTAAATATTGGCAGAATCTACTAATCTCAACACATGCCTGAAAGCCTGATTTTTGATATAAAACGATATGCAATAAACGATGGCCCCGGTATACGTGTGGTCATCTTTTTTAAAGGATGTAACCTGCATTGTGCCTGGTGCCATAATCCCGAGAGTATATCATCAAAGATTGAAAAAATGTATGCCCCGGCCAAATGCATCAAATGCGGCACCTGTGTAGAGGCCTGCCCCGAAAATGCCATAACCCTGACCTCTGAAGGCATTATCACTGATCCTGACCTATGCAAGATGTGCGGCAAATGTGCCGATGTATGCCCGACAAAAGCCATTGAGATGTCCGGAAAAGTGATGCAGGTAACTGAGATCATGGATATTATTGAGAAAGAGCGGATATTTTTTGATCAGTCGGGCGGGGGAGTTACTTTTTCAGGTGGCGAGCCGCTTGTTCATACAAAAATGTTGATCAGGCTGCTGGATGAATGTGGCAAAAGAGGTATACATCGAGCTGTGGACACAGCTGGGAATGTTAGCACCGAAATTATACTGGATGTCGCCAAACGAACTGATCTTTTCCTTTACGATATAAAAATGATGGATTCAGATTTACACCGAAAATGGATAAACTCGGGTAATGAAAAAATACTTCATAACCTTACAGTCCTTGCCGAAGCAGGTAAACATATTATTATCCGGATTCCGCTTATCGGAGGAGTTAATGATACTGATGAAAACATTGAACTTACAGCAAAATTCATTTCGGAATTGGCCGGCGAAAAAAAACAGGTTCACCTCCTGCCCTACCATGCCATTGCCGAGAACAAATACAGGAAACTGGGCAAATCGGATGATTTTGAAAAACTCAAGGAACCGGATAAAGAAACGCTGGAAAGGGCGATTGCAAAGTTCGGGGAATATGGAATTCTGGCGAGTGTGGGAGGGTAAGTAGGAAAAAGGAAAATAGTAAATGGAAAACAGTAAAACTGACGCAAAAAAGACCACATAAAATAAACGTATAAAACTCATGAAAAATCTAATTCCACTATTTCTGATATGCCTGATAGCAATATCAACTTCGGCTATTTACGGACAGAATACAAAGTTTACACACCAGGATACCTTAAGAGGAACAATAACACAAGAGCGGATCTGGTGGGACTTATCCTATTATCATCTCAACATAAAAGTAAATCCTTCGGATAGCTCGTTGAAAGGGCAAAACACAGTCAGGTACAAAGTTCTTTCACCGTTTCAGCGGATGCAGATTGATCTCCAGGAACCCATGCAGATTTCCAAAGTATCGCAGGATGGAAAATCACTAACTTTCAGACGTGATGGGAATGCTTATTTTATTGATTTAACAAAAAAGCAAATACCGGGGAATTACAACGAAATAAATATTGATTTTGAAGGCAAACCGCAGGTAAGTAAACGTCCTCCGTGGAGTGGCGGTCTTTCGTGGAAACGCGATGCCAACAACCACCCGCTGATTGTTACTACCTGCCAGGGTGATGGCGCAAGTTTATGGTGGCCTTGCAAGGATCATCAGTACGACGAACCCGACAGTACACTGATAACTGTAACCGTTCCGGAAAATCTGACTGATGTTTCGAATGGCAGACTGCGTAATGCTATCAGTAATCCTGATCTTACAAAGACCTTCACCTGGTTTGTTTCCAGTCCGATCAATAATTATTGCATCAATCTAAATATTGCTGATTATGTGCACTTTGGCGAAAAATACAAAGGTGAAAAAGGAATGCTGGATTGCGATTATTATGTGTTGAGCTACAACCTGGATAAAGCAAAGCTTCAGTTTAAAGAAGTAAAAAGGATGCTTGATGCCCTGGAATACTGGTTTGGCCCCTACCCTTTTTATGAGGACAGCTATAAACTGGTTGAAGTTCCATATCCGGGCATGGAGCATCAAAGTTCGGTTACCTATGGAAATGACTATAAAAACGGCTATAAACAAACCGATGAAAGCAACACCGGCTGGGGTTTTAAATTTGATTTCATTATCGTTCACGAATCGGCTCATGAATGGTTCGGCAACAGCATTACGAGTAAAGATGTTGCGGATATGTGGATACATGAAGCTTTTGGCGCATACTCGGAAAGTCTTTTCCTGAATTTCCATTTCGGTAAACAGGCCTGCAGCGAATATGTAATCGGAACACGCGCAAAAATACGGAATGACCGCCCAATAATAGGGCCCTATAATGTAAATACCGAAGGATCGCATGACATGTATTATAAAGGAGCAAATATGCTTCATACGCTTCGCCAGGTGGTTGATGATGACGAAAAATTCAGAAGCATGATGCGTGGACTTAGCTCAACATTTTATCATCAGACCGTTACATCTGATCAGGTAGAAAAATACATGAGCGAATCAACCGGCAAGGATTTAGCGGCATTCTTTAATCAATATCTCCGTGATACCCGTATACCGGTGTTGGAATACAAACTTGACAAGACTCAATTGAGTTACCATTGGAACAACTGCGTGGATGGATTTAATATGCCATTAAAAATTAAAGTTAATGATACCACCAAATGGGTGAATCCGTCAATGGATTGGAAACAGTTAGAAGTTGAAGCAGGCTCGAAATTTGAGACGGATAGTAATTTTTATGTTGACACGAAAGAGATAAGTGCTAAATAACAGAAGAACAATCAGTTCATTTAAAGTATTGACAAACATTATATGCCTGGATTTATGGTGTGCAAAGCCGAACCATTGCTAAGCTTTTACATATAAATTTTCAGTTAGCATGAACAAATTTCATTTGAAAAACCGTTGAAAGCAGTTTAAATTCTGTGATACTTAGTGAACTTAGCGAAGCGATCTCATGAGCGAAGCGATCTCATGAGCGAAGCGATCTCATGAGCGAAGCGATCTCATGAGCGAAGCGATCTCATGAGCGAAGCGAATAACAAAGCGATCTCACAGAAGGTAATCTGCGTAACTAAGCGAACTTAGCGAAGCGATCTCATGAGCGAAGCGAATAACAAAGCGTTCTCACCGAAGGTAATCTGTGACAAAATGCAAATTAATGTAACCTCATTGCTTACAATATTTTAACTATTTCTGAACCATTCAAAACCCTTGAAGGATTTGAAATCCTTCAAGGGTTACAGCAAAAAAAAAGCCCCCGATGCGGGAGCTTTCTTTTTGAAAAAGGATAAGATAAACTTAGTCTTTTATCAGTTTTTGAGTTACTTTAGTTCCATCTGCATTAACGAATGTAACGAAATACATTCCTTTGCTCAGGTTCGAAGTATTGATAGTTCTGGTATAAATCGTGTTGCCAACAACTTTACCAAGTGTGTTTGTAATAATAACCTTGCTTATATCAGAGGTTGTGTTAACTGTCAACTCGTTACTAACCGGGTTAGGATACATCTGGATTTTACCAGCCTGTTTGTTATCACGGATAGAAACATCAACTCCGCCAACTCCCCAGGTATAAACTAAATTGGTATTATAGGCAATTGTAGCAACTCTGTTTGCACCACTATTAAATGGATCGCCATTATTCCAGTTGGCACCCCAGAAGAATTTAAATTCATAAGACCCGTCAGGCAAATACATGTCTACTGTATAGATTCCTGGATATAAGGGATCCTCAAAGCATTGATTAGCTGGTTTAGTTCCTGGTCCGGCCCAACTGCCATTATCATCAGTTCCAAAAGCTCCGGCAATATAAACCGGGGTTCCTGCAACAAGAGGAGGAACCATACCATTTAAATCAATGCTGAGTCTTTGATGAGCTGCAGGTATTGGATTAGGATCGTTGTTCAGGATAATATCATCGAAGTAGATGGTAAGATCATTATCAAGGCCAACAGGCTCTGCACGGTCAGGTTGTAGTCCAAGTTTGGTATATGTAGTTGCAGGCATTGCGCTAAAATCCCATACAAGATCTTCCCATTGTCCGATTGCTGCCTGAGCTACATCAGCTGGTTTTTCAATATAGGTTGGATCTCCGGTACCGCCTTCAATTTTGAAAAATACAGGACTAACCCGTGGTTTCCATACTTTAACATGTACATATTTATTGGTAGTTAAATCAAGAGGAGTTGGAAGTAATGTCCAGAAACCATCCCATGGTAAACCATCTTTATCGCGGTTGAATTTAATAACACAGTTACTACGGTTCACGCCCGATTTATCAGGATTTTCAACTAAAGTCATATAGCTTAAGTCATTAATAGGATCATCTATCATATAATTAAACACAATGTGCTCATAGTTTGCTATCATCTGAACAGGTGCGCTTCCAACTGCAGGATCGTTGTTTGCATAGATATCATCAAAATAGATATTGATATCTTCTGTAAGGCCTACTGGCTCCGGAAAGTCAGGGATTAAAACGAACCTTATCTGGTTGCCGCTTACTGCACTCATATTAAAAACCAATTCCTCCCATTGGCTGGTAACTGCCTGGGGATTCATTGATACAACATCACCTGAGTTTGCTCCGACATCTCCCTCTTTCTCCCATTTAACAACAGTTTTAGTTATTCTAGGTTTCCAGATTTTTAGGTGGATGTACTTGTTTGCAGTACCATCAATTGGAGTTTTCAGGACTGATACCCAACCTTGCCAGGGATCTCCATCCTTTGCACGTACCATTTTGCCTACTACTTCACTTGTATTGATTCCTGTACGATCAGGATTGGGAGCAGCACTTACTTTACCGGTGCTTCCACCGTTAAAACCGCTCATCTTTATGCCACCTTCGAAGTCTTCAACGGTTTGAGCCATTGTAAACCCAGCGTAAGCCAGCATCAGCATTAAAACAAAGGTAAATTTTTTCATGTGTTAAAAGGTTTAGGTTAATAATAATTGAATAATTGGATTACAATAAGCTGCTAATTTACAAATAAAAATGTACGATTTTAAATTTGTGCATTAAAAAAGTACATCATGATTACTACAATGAAATAAAATAGTATTCTGCAACCTATAAATTAATACATCTTTAATACATCACTATAACTTTATATACTAACATGTTAATGATATAGAGCCATTTAGCAATTTTATACTATGATTTATTTTTTAGAGCAAATTGCTGGTTGGTAAGGGAATTTATAAATAGATTCAGAATAAATATTCAGAAGTTTGGTTGAATAAAGCATTAAAAGGATTACATATAATTTTTTCTTATAATTCCGATACCACTGCAAGTCATATCGATATATTTCGTATATTTAAAGTCAATAAAATTCTATTTTCTTTCAGCTTATACTGCGACTCTAAAACATAGTATATTACTCATTTCACGTTAAAAGTTACTGAGGAATTAGCTCCCGTCTGGATTTACTTTAACCAATCTAAAAAAAAGCACAAGTGTGTCGAATAAACTCTTTTTGAGCTGACCAAAATTGATCTGAGTTGACATCCGGAATTTTTACATATGTACGGGATGCTTCGGGATTACCTAACGGTGCTTTTTTTGACTTGTGAAGACTGTGAGATTTTTCTAACAAAAAACTTGTTATGTTCAAGTGAATTTAAATTGCACTAATGCAGTCATTTTCAGACACGTTTCTTCATATCTTTGTTATCCACTAAGGGTTATACCCTATTAAAATCAAATAAATGGGCATCACAAAATTTGATTTAAGGAATTTTCCATACTTTTAATGCTTCATACTCGAAAATATCAGGCATATGGCTGATAGACTCCGTATGCCTGCAGTGTTAAACCAACTCCTGATCAAACGTTAATTCCGGTTAAGCATTCAGAATTTTAATTTGTGACTGAATCATTTTTTATTAATCGTTCATATGCAATTAACATAAACGATTTGTTGGTTTTGTATGGACTTATATCCAACGTATTTGATAGTGAAAATTAAGCATTTTGTTTTTCTGATACTCTGCTTATGTGCTACCCGCATTTGGGGCCAGGACCCTCATTTTTCAAATTTCAATTACAACAAAATGTATTATAATCCGGCTTATGCCGGAATTGATTATGGCATAAGGTTAAATATGGCATACCGCCGGCAGTGGCCAAAAATTCCGAGTAAATTCCAGACATTTTATACAGGCTTTGACCAGGGAATGCGGGTTGCCCGGGGTGTAGGCGGTTTTGGGCTTATAGTCGTTTCAAATACCGAAGGTGAAGGCGTTCTTCAAAATTATACGATCGGTATTCCAATTTCAGCCCGGATTCCAATCGCGGAAAAATCATTAATCCAGGTTGGTGTAATGCCATCAATCGGGTTCAACAGTATTAACTGGGACCGATTTATATTCAGCGGGCAGCTTAATCCGTACTACGGGAATATCAATCCATCTGGATTTGTCCCTCCTGATAATGGGAACAGCCAAAGATCCTACGTTGATATTTTTAATATAGGAGGAGTTTACAGGTACGAGAATAATTCATCGCAGGCAAATTCATCCAGGTTCTACCGGAAATTTGAAGTCGGGTTATCCGCATTTCATTTATCGGAACCCAATCAATCTTTTACATATTCCGAAGCGCCGCTTTCGGCCAAATATGTTCTCTTCACAAATTATACAGTTTCAGTTCCGCTTAAATCCGCCGGTTTATTATTTATAGAGCCATCCTTTCTTGGCGAATCACAATGGCAGATGTTCTCCTATATGTTGGGCGTAACAACTTCGTTTGTTGATTCCAATATAGATTTTGGGGTGTGGTTCAGAAACAGGAATACAAACCTGCAAAATACTGACGCAATTGTATTTTTATTTGCCTATCGTTTCCTTGTTAATAAGGCGAATAATACAGTTTTGACTACCTCATTATCCTATGATATTACTACTTCAAAATTAGTTGATGCCAGCAGGGGAAGTCCTGAACTAACTATCAGTCTGGCTCTGAATAACAAGACATTTTTTAACGACAAGCCCGACAGATGTGATGAAGGCAGTAATTGGAGCCGCAAAACCGGAACTTCTAAACACAGGAAGTAATGATATTCTGAAAAACGGAAGAAATTTCCGATTAATTTAAGACTCAAATTCCAAAATCCAAGCTCCAAATTCCAGGCAGTACCTAAATGAAGATTTGAGTTATAAGCTCTTGGAATAGTGGACTTGGAACTTGAAATTTGAAATTTGGGATTTGAAACTTGGGATTTGAAACTTGGGACTTTATAAATTCAGGCCACATCGGAATTTAAAATCCCCTTACCTGATCAAGGTCACCGTTCCGTAAGTTTTACCATTTATGCCACTCCAGTAAGTTCCATCTGCAAATTTCGCTGATGCTCTCCAGGCATATACATCCTGTGGATACAGGTTCCCGTTTTTATCTCTTCCGTTCCAGCCTTCCGAAGGCATTCCATCCTGCAGGGCTGATGATTGCCATACCATGTTTCCCCAGGTATCGTAAATCTGAATGGTATATTCCAATAGCCCTATTCCCTTGGGAAGAAAAAGGTTTTCGTCCGGGTCAGGATGCTCGGGAATAAGGGCATTAGGGACAAACAATCCTTTATAATAGATCGGGAAACTTTTAGTCGCGGTGTCAGAACAGCCATATTGGTTCCAGGTTTTGAGTGTAACCGTGTATATGCCGTTATAACTATACTTTATAGGATCATTTACAGCACAGGCGGAAATTACCTGGCCATTTCCAAAATCCCAGAAGCAAGCAGTTTCATCAATTGAAGAATTAGTGAATGTAAGATATTCAGGATAACCGCCTGTGGTAGTATAAGTAAACTGACTCTGCGGGCTAGGAAGTACCCTGATTTGAATACTATCCGAATCTTTGCACTTATTCGCGTTTTCCGAAATCAATCTGACATTAAAGAGACCCGGAACTTCAAAAACATGAGTCGGATCAGATGTAAAGGTTGAATTATCCCCGAAATTCCAGAGGTGAGAACTACCCGCATCGCCTTCGAATGTAATCTGAAAGGGCGCACAACCGGAAGTATCAGGTAAAATAAAGGATTCAGGTGACGGTTTTATCTCAACCAGTTTACTTGCCGATCCGATACATACCGGGAATCCGAAAGCTGATTCACCGCTTACTACTACCTTATAAATACCACTATTTTTATAGGAATGAAATGGGTTTGATAACACGGATGAATCGCCATCGCCGAAATACCAGAGTAATCCACCTATGTCAACATCGGATGAATAATCAAACGATATTATTTCGCCTTCGCAGGCATCGTTATTCGAGAAAATCTGAAGCTGCGGAACCGGATTTATAGTAATGGTATCGTAGGCTTCATCGTATCCACATCCGTTATCAACATTAAGTGTGACGATGTAAATGCCTTCATGGGTAAAAACATGACAGGGGTTTTCATCTGATGAGCCATGCCCGTCGCCAAAATCCCACGAAAGATTAGAAATTCCAAGCATGGACGCATCGGTTGAATAATTCTGAAAGCAGAACGGATCACCCTCGCATCCTTTGAAATTCCCGACTGTAAATTTGGCTTGAACCGTTTTCGGCTTGACCAATAAATCTTTTGTAAGCGTATCGGTACCGCATCCATTATGAGCTACCAGGCTAATAGTATACAATGTCGAATTGGCACCGGTGATATAGGTATGAACGGGTTCAAACTCGTTGGATGTGGTTCCGTCGCCAAAATCCCAAAATAAAACATCCGGGTATCCTGTGGATACATTCCTGAACTGAACTTCCACAGGCGTACAATCCCAGTTATGCAGCATATCAAACCGTGATAATGGTTTGTTATGAACCAGAATTGAATCGGTATAAACAATTGAATCGCAATAATTCCGGGATGTAAACCGGACATAAAGCACAGTATCCCCTGTGAGACTTCCGGTATAGATTAATGAATCCGGAAAGGTTAGTGATGTACTTGTTAATCCGTTTCCAAAATCCCAATAATAGGATGAATTGGCGTTGTATTGGGAATTATCTATAGAAATTTTGGTTGTAAGCGGGCTACACCCTTCTTTGGTTGTAAGTTTAAAAACAGGCTGCGGTGGAGGGCCGGTAATATTTAAAACCAATGAATCTGAATAAGTACATCCCAGGCCTGAGGTGGCTGTTAACTTTATTTTATAAGAGCCTTCGGTGGTAAAAATGTGCTTGGGTTCAACTTCTGACGCAGAACTGCCATCACCAAAATCCCACAAAAAGGTCTGAGCATTGGAACAATTGTTGACGAAATTTACGGGAACATTTGTACAGGCGGGAATATCAAAATTGAATTTAACTACCGGAAGTTCAAGTACTTCAACCCATTTTCCGATAGAATCAGCGCAACCGCTTTCATTTTCCACCATAAGTGATGCGGAATATATGCCGGGAGCCAAAAAATAATGTGTCGGATTCTGAGCCTGAGCAGTATTGCTATCGCCGAATCGCCAGAGCCATGTCGTTAAGTTAACGCCCCCACCCTGCGACTGATCCTGGAAAAACGTTGTTTCCCCGAAGCAAACATTGTTTGATGTAAACCCGGCTTTTGGAGAAGGCTTTACAGTTACCAGCATTGTATCAGCAACAAAACAGCTGCCACTTCCCAGGCTGTATACTAACTTGAAATTCCCGGTTGAAACAGGCTCAAAATAACCATCCCGGGTTACATTGGCACCACTCCATTCGCCACCAGACGGATTACCAATCAGAGTTACATTGTCGTTTGCACAAATTGATTTGTCATTACCGGCGCTTACCGTTAAATCGGGTGCGATAACCGTTACTGTCATACCATCCGAACCGGAACAACCATTATTGTCAGTAAATGAATACGTTACCACAAAGTCCCCAAGCCCGTTAGGCGTAAATAATCCGCTTGATGTTACATTGGGTCCCGACCAAAAGCCACCGCCGGGAGAAGCAGTCAATTGTTCAGGTATCGGCTGATTACATATAGTTACATCTTCCGCACTTACAATTGGAAAAGGTGAAACAGTGATAAGTAAATCATCTGAATTTGAACATTTTGACAGAGCATCAGTGTAGGAATACAGTAAAGTGAAGGAACCCTCACCTGTGACCAGAGGATTAAAAGTACCAAGTGCCGCATTCGTAATCCCTGTACCCGACCAGGTGCCACCTGCCGGGTTTCCGGTTAAGGTTTGAATTCCTTTGTTAATACATACCAAAAAATCAGAACCTACATCAACGGTTGGGTTTTGCAGCACTTTTACTACAACCTGATCCTGCCTGAGGCAATTGCCGGTACCCCTGCTATATGTTAATGTGTAATCGCCTGGAGAAACCGGAGAAAAAAGGCCAACTGCGCTCACATTAACACCACTCCAGGTTCCTTCCGTAGGATTAGCGGCTAACTTAAAATCACCACTGTATAAACAAACAACAGTATCATTGCCTACCGTAACCGGAACAGGTGTAAAAACCTCAAACTTATTGCTTATGCTGTCGCCGGTACCACATTCGTTTGTTGCTTTAACAATGACCTGGTAAGTACCGGCATCTGAAAATAAGATGGACGGATTCATATAACCAGAATTTGACGGAGCAACAAAAGTCCAACCATTTGATGGGTTCACTGACCACGCATAGGATGTAATTGCGCTGCCATTATTAGTATACGAAGCGTTACCGGTAAAGGCAAAAGGAAAACAATTACCTGGAATAGTCGGAATACCAACCGAGGGTATATCATTAGCCTGAATTGTTAATGTTGTACTCTTATCGCCACATTTATTATTTACGGTAAGAGTTACAGTGTATGTTCCGGCAATTGTAAATTGAATTTCGGGGTTCTTTGAATTGCTGTTACTCCCGTTAATAAAGCTCCAGCCTAAATTTGGACTAACGTTCCAGATATAAGTCAACGTTGTTGAATCAGTTGATTTATTTATAAAGCTCACAGGAAAAGGCACGCAGCCGGAATATTTATCAGCTTCTGCGATGGCGGTAGCCGGGCTTTGAACGGCTATGTCGTGTTTAATGGTTTTGCTGCCACAATTATTCGAAGCAGTTAAAGAAATAGTATGAAGGCCGGCAACAGGATAGGACTGGCATGGAGGGGTCTGCAAAATAGACGTGTGTCCGTTTCCAAAATCCCACAAATAAGTTGTAGTCCGGTCACAGTCAGAGCCCCATCCACCGGGAGTAGTCATATTTGAGAAACAAAATATACCGGAATTTTCACATCCCTCCGCTGTATTTATGCTAAAATCAGGGACAGGCGCGCTCCACATTGTAATGCCGCCAATTGTAACAGGGGTGCTCTTGCAGGAGTTAATGGCTGTTAATTTAACCGAAAACACATTATCCGGCTTTCCACAAGAAGTAGAATTAAAAACATGTAGAATATTTCCATTATTTGCCACAATTGAGTCTCTGGTCCAAATGATTACAGGGCTATTATCTCCAAAATCCCACTGATACGTAGTACCAGGAGAATTTTTTTCATCTTTTGTTACTGTAAACGGGAATGTTTGAGGCGCGCAACCTTCCGTACCACCGTTTGACGCTAACCCAACCGCAGGGTTCGATTGATTTTTAACAATATATGTAGTTTTTCCGTTACACCCATTCTCAGCCACAGCAGTAATAACAAGATTGAAGGCACCAAGTTCTGTGTAGGTATGATCCAGAGGGAAATCGCTCATCTGCAGACCAGTAAGCGAATCACCATCGCCCCAATTCAACGTAAAGCTCAAAATACACCCGTAATTTATGGTAATATTTTGCACCTGTATACTGAAAGTAGGGTTCTCGGAAGTTGGCGAATTACTGCAATTACTAAAAGGATCGTGATTAAGTATATCAATTAATTGGGGTCTGGGTTTGCATTGAACATTAACAACACTGGTATACGAATCTGAGACAGTATTTCCCTTTGTAGTATCTGTAACCACTAAAACAGCATTATAACTTTGGCTGTTACACCCATAGGCGGTATAAGTATGAATCGGATTAGTTAAAGTGGATGTTACTCCATCTCCAAAATTCCACGAATAAATTTTAGGAGAAGTATTCGGGCTGGTAACTTCTGATGTGAATTTTACAGGGATTCCCGAACATGCTCCGTCAGGGCTGAAAGTAAAAGAAACCGAAATTTGTGCATTTACATAATAAGGCACTAAACAAGTGAAAAGCAGTATAGTAAACCATTTTATCATGATGGGTAATCTCAGTTATTTAGATTATTTTCTTTGCAAATTTATCCATTTCTAAACAATGAAATGTGAGAGATATTCTGGTTCCGGGTAGTTCTATAAATCAGGAAATTTCATAAATGGCCAATGCCTGTTCTTCAAATTAATCAGTAAATATAGGTATTCCTGTTTAATGAATATCAAAAAATGTAATTGCTTAATCAGAATCCAGCCAAGAGTATTTTAAAAATTTATAAATTACCAAATAAAGAAAAGTGCCAAAAAAGAAAAAACCGCCCGTAAACTATTGTTTAACAAGCGGTTTTTTCAAAATCAGTGCCCGGAACAGGGCAAGCTTACCCGTTAAAATACAGGCATAGGGTTTTATATTTTTAGTACGTATAGAATTTTGAAATTTTTATTTCGCAGATAACTGACAGAATTAACAATTCAATAAATATTAATTCTATGATGCTTATATTTTGTACTTTGGTACTCAATTTACTATTCCGGACTGCCCCATTAGCATTCCATATATAAACACAATATTTATTTGCGCATAATTCATTAAATTTTTAGCATGATCACCGGAGAACTCAAATCACAAATAGATAAAGTCTGGGAAGCGTTTTGGACAGGGGGACTTTCAAACCCCTTAACTGTTATTGAACAAATGACCTTTTTGCTTTTTATCCGCAGGCTGGATGAACTGCAAACACAACGAGAACAAAAGGCTAACCTGCTGAAAAAGCCTATCGAAGAGCCTATTTATAGTGAAGAAGAATACGAATTGCGCTGGAGCTGGTTCAAGAATATGGACCCTGAGGTAATGCATAAGATGTTTACCAGGAATGAGGGGGTCTTTGATTTTCTGCGTAATGTAGGCAACCGTAGCGCGGCTTTCAGCAAGTTTATGAAGGGCGCTACCTTTATGATACCCACTCCCCGACTGCTGGCCCAGGTGGTTGAAATGCTTTCGAATGTGGATATGCGTGACCGTGATACCAAAGGGGATGTATATGAGTATTTATTAAGTAAAATCGCCTCTGCCGGTCAGAATGGACAGTTTCGCACTCCCAGGCATATTATCCGCATGATGGTGGAACTGGTGCAACCTACCATTGAAGATGTGATTTGTGATCCAAGCTCAGGTACCTGTGGTTTCCAGACTGTGGCCGGTGAATACATCCGTGAACATTACGAAAACGAATTATACAAGGAGGATGTAAAACAGCATTTCCAGAATAAAATGTTTATGGGTATGGAATTCGATCCTACCATGATCCGTATTGGTGCCATGAACATGATACTGCATGGCATCGAAAACCCTCAGTTACAGGATGTAGATTCACTTAGTGAAGCCAATGCGGGGTTTACTGATAAAGCCACCCTGGTGCTTTCCAATCCACCATTTAAAGGTAGTCTGGACCGTGAAGCAGTGGATGGTAAAATCCTGGCTGTAGTTGATAGTAAGAAAACTGAATTGCTTTTCCTGGCTCTTATTCTAAGAGGATTAAGGCTTGGCGGACGTGCTGTTGTTATTGTTCCTGATGGTGTATTATTTGGGAGCTCTAACGCACACTTACAAATTCGAAAGGAAATTATAGATCGTCAAAGGCTACAGGCAGTTATCTCCATGCCAAGCGGTGTATTTAAACCGTATGCAGGAGTAAGTACAGCTATATTATTGTTTACCAAAACCAACAGTGGTGGTACTGATAAGGTTTGGTTTTACGATATGAAGGCTGATGGCTTTAGCCTTGATGATAAACGCAGCCAGATTGAAGCCAATGATATTCCTGATATTATTCAACGCTTTAAAAACCAGGAAAAAGAAATCACCCGTAGCAGAACTGACAGCAGTTTTATGGTTCCTGTTACCGAAATACGGGATAATAAATACGACCTGAGCATCAATCGTTATAAAGAAGTAGTACACGAAGTGAAAATATATGAAAAGCCAACCGTAATAATTTCAGAGATTGAAACCCTGGATAAAGAACGGGCGGCATTGTTAAACCAGCTAAAAACGATGCTTTCATGAATTTCGAAATCCTGGTAAACAGCATTCAGCAAACCCATCAAAGCTTTCAGCAGCAAGCGGTAAAGGCTGTAAACATTAACCTTACCATCCGTAATTGGTTAATCGGTTACTACATTGTTGAATTTGAACAGAAAGGTGAAGACAGGGCAAAGTACGGCGAACAGTTGATTGCCACTATAGCTCTGAATGTTAAAATAAAAGGATTGGCCGAGACAAACCTTAAACTCTGCCGTCAATTCTATAATTTATACCCTGGAATTCTTCTGGCGCTGTTCCGGAATTCCGAAATCTGGTTGCCGTTTAACATTCGTCAGTTGCTGACTGACGAATTACAAAAAGCCACACATGGAACGAATGAAATTAGTCAGTCGCTGACTGACGAATCTCAGTTAATAGCAAAACTACCCCTGTTAACAGTTCAGTCCGACCAAAATTTACCTGCCGGAGACCTTTATTATCTAAGTCTTATTGAGCGATCCTCATTTACCCATTTCGTTGAACTGCTAAAAATTGAAGATAAAACAAAGAGAAGGTTCTACGAGCTTCTCATCCTCAAAACTACGCCAAGTGTTAAGGAGTTACAACGGCAAATAAATACATTGGCTTACGAAAGAACCGGCCTTTCGCTTAACACGGAATCGGCATTCAGTCAGTTGCAACAAAAAATTGATCTCCAACAACCTGGCGATGCCGTTAAATCAGTCTATTTCTTCGATTTCCTGGGGTTGAAAGTAAATCAACTGCTTGAAGAAAAAGATCTTGAAACAGCTTTAATCAACCATTTGCAGGAGTTTATACTCGAATTAGGCCATGGTTTTTGCTTCGAGGCACGGCAGCAACGTATGCTGATTGATGATGAATATTATTTTGTCGATCTGGTATTTTACCATCGCATACTCAAATGCCATGTGTTAATTGATCTGAAAATAGACGCATTCAAACACGCACATCTTTCGCAACTTAACGCGTATGTGGCTTATTATAGGGAAGAAGTAAAAAAGGAAGATGATAATCCACCTATAGGCATACTGCTCTGTACCGAAAAAGGCAAAAAACTGGTTGAATACGCGTTAAGCGGAATGGACGAGAAACACTTTGTTTCCAAATACTTATTGCAACTGCCCGATAAAGAACAATTAGCCGGTTTTATTCAACAGGAAATAGCAAAATGGAAGGATTAATCAAGAGTAAACCAATTAAAAACAATGCTGGCATGAGTTGGGGACAAACACATTTAGGTAATTTGATTTCAATATCAAAAGGCAAAAAACATACTCCTATACTTAATGGAGCTCATCGTTATATAAATATTGAAGATTTACATAGAGACAAAAATCCTCAGTATACAAATGACAAAGGTGTTTGGTGTAATCCAAATGATTTGATAATTGCTTGGGATGGAGCAAATGCAGGTAAGGTTGGGGTTGGATATGAAGGAGTGATAGGAAGTACTTTAGCAAGATTATTTATAAAAAACCCAGAAATTGACGCACGGTTCTTATTTTGGTTCTTAGAGTCAAAAAATGAAACCATCAAATCACAACGTACAGGGGCAACCATTCCACATATAAGTGGTTCATCGCTGAAAGACATCCTAATCCCCATTCCCCCACTCCCCATCCAAAAACGAATTGCCGAAATCCTCGATGCTGCCGATGCCTTAAAACGCAAAGACCAGCAACTGCTTAAAAAATACGATGAACTGGCTCAGGCTATTTTTATAGATATGTTTGGGGATCCGGTGAAGAATGAGAAAGAGTGGCAAAGAGTAACATTTAAAGAAATTTTAGAAAAAATAGAAAGTGGCTGGAGCCCAGTGTGTTATGATAAAAGTGCATCTAATGATGAATGGGGTGTGCTAAAATTAGGCGCAATTACCAAATGTGTTTATAATGAAAATGAGAACAAAGCTTTATTAAAATGCGATAAACCAAGAGAGAATATTGAGGTAAAGAATGGTGATCTCCTTTTTTCCAGAAAGAACACATATGAATTAGTCGCTGCATGTGCATTAGTTAAGAAAACCAGGCCTCATTTAATGTTATCTGATTTGATATTTCGATTTAAATTAAAGCAAGATTCAATAGTTTCACCTGTCTATTTGCATGGTCTGTTAACCCATTCTTCCAAAAGAAGTAATATTCAATCCTTGGCAGGTGGAGCAGCTGGATCAATGCCTAATATTTCGAAAGAAAAATTAATGGGTATTAAAATTGAATTACCTCCATTCGCATTGCAAAACAATTATTCTTTGATCATTGAATCAATAAATAATAGCCTTGAAAACGCCAAGGAATCTTTGTTAAAAACTAATCAACTTTTTGATTCGTTAATCCAAAAAGCCTTCACCGGCGAACTTGTCTCATGAGTAATTTCTCCTTCATACCTGCAAAATGGGCTTCCTTAGCCACTACTCCTCAGGAAGCTGAAAAACATGTGTACAGTGCACCACTGTATGCTGCCATGCTTTGCCGTAAAAGCCTCGAAGAATGGGTACGTTGGATATTTGAACATGATGCTGACCTGGTATTGCCTTATGATACTTCCCTCAGCTCATTAATGCACGAACAGGGCTTTAAGAATATAGTTGCGCCCAATCAGTTTAACCAGATCAACCTGGTACGCAAATCAGGCAACAACGCGGTTCACACCAACGCTAAAATTAAACCACAGGAAGCTTTGCATATGCTTCACCTGCTGCATGGCTTTATTGGTTGGGTTACACAAGTTTACAACGAAGAAAAAATAAAGGTTCCTGCTTTCGATGAAAACCTTATTGACAAAGAACCAGGTAAAGACAAAAGCAAAGAAGAACTTAAAAAACTGGAACAGGCATACTACCAGCAGCAGGAAGAACTAAAAAAGTTACAGGAAGAACTTGCCGGTATCAAAGCCATCAAAGAACAAAATATATCATTTGTACCGCCTCCCATTGATCCGAATGAGGACTTTACCCGCAAATTATACATTGATACCTTATTGCGTGAAGCTGGCTGGGACCCGCAAGGCCATAATGTAGCTGAATTTCCTGTACATCATATGCCAAAGGATCAGGGCACAGATGGAAAAGGCTGGGTTGATTATGTGCTTTGGGGTAACGATGGCAAACCATTGGCCGTGGTTGAAGCCAAGAGAACCAGGCGTGATGCCCGTGTGGGTCAGCACCAGGCAAAATTATACGCGGATTGTTTGCAGATAGAATGTGGTCAGCGTCCTGTTATTTTTTATTCCAGTGGTTTTAAAACATGGATATGGGATGATTTGAATTATGCGCCAAGGGAAGTCTTTGGATTTTATACTTCTGATGAATTACAGGCTCTTATTCAACGCAGAACGTTGAAAACTCCCTTATCAATAAAAAAGGTTAACCAGTCAATAACCGACAGGCATTACCAGCACGAAGCAATTCGTATGGTTAATGAAGCCCTTGAAAAGAACCATCGTGAGACCCTGCTGGTCATGGCTACCGGCACAGGAAAGACCCGCGTTTCAGCGTCTATAATAGATTTGTTAAGCAAAGCAGGCTGGATAAAACGAGTGCTGTTTTTAGCTGATCGCAATGCCTTAATTCACCAGGCCAAAGTCAACCTGAACGATTACCTTCCAAACCTTCATGCTGTTGATTTAACCAAGGAGAAAGAAGATGAGAGCAGCCGTATTGTCTTTTCCACCTATCAAACCATTATCAACATGATTGATGGTGAAGTGGATGGAGACAACCGGTTTTATGGTGTTGGCCATTTCGACCTGATCATTTTTGATGAAATCCACCGTTCAGTTTATAACAGGTACAAACACATCTTTAAATATTTTGACGGCATCAGGCTTGGATTAACAGCAACACCAAAATCCGATACGCATCGTGACACCTATGCTTTATTTGATCTGGAACCCAACAACCCGACCTATGCCTATGAATTGGAGCAGGCTGTAAATGATAAGTTTCTGGTTCCTCCCAAAGCCATTTCAGTACCCATAAAGTTTCAGCGTAAGGGCATTAAATATGCTGAACTCAGTGAGGAAGAACAACAAACCTATGAAGAACAATTTACTGATCCTTTAACCGGTCTGTTTCCGGATGAAATTGAAGCTGATGCTTTAAATGCATGGTTATTTAATGCGGATACGGTTGATAAAGTGATTGCTCATCTGATGCAATACGGTATTAAAGTGGAAGGAGGTGATAAACTGGCAAAGACAATCATATTTGCCCGATCGCACAAACATGCTAAATTCATTGAGGATCGTTTCAACAAGCAATATCCTGAATACAAAGGTGAGTTCTTTAAAGTAATTGATTACCAGGAAGAATACAGGTATGATTTACTGAAAAAGTTCAAAATTGTACATAACATGCCACAGGTTGCCATTTCGGTGGATATGCTGGATACCGGAATTGATGTACCAGAAGTTTGCAACCTTGTTTTTTTCAAACCTGTAAGGAGTAGTACTAAATTCTGGCAAATGCTGGGCAGAGGCACACGACTTTGTAAAGACCTGTTTGCCAAAGATGAAGACAAACGAGAGTTTGTAATTTTCGACTTCTGCGAGAACCTTGAATTCTTCAATGTAAATCCCAAAGGCTTTGAAGCCAGCAATTTTAAAACCCTCAGCCAACGCCTTTTTGAACTGCGTTTGCGCCTGGCATTTGTGTTGTTAAGCCAGGAAGAAACTGAATTAAAGGAATATGGACAAGCATTGATTGACCAGCTTGTAAAACAAACACAAGCCTTGAATACTGATAGTTTTATTGTCCGACAGCACTGGGAAGTAGTAGAAAAATACCAGGACCCGAATAGTTGGAATTCACTCAATGATCTGGATATACGTGAGTTGTTCACCCATATTTCACCCCTGATGCTTGAAACAGATCAGGATGAAATGGCTAAACGCTTTGATGCTTTGATGCTGGAATTGCAACTCAGTGTTTTAAATGGTGAGAAGAAACAAATAGCCCTGATACATAAAGTTGTAACCACTGCTGCCAAACTGAGTAAAAAAGCCTCTATTCCTTCCGTTGCTCAAAAGATGGGCACCATTAAAACAGTGCAAGATAAAGCCTTCTGGAAAGATGCCAGCATACCTGCAATAGAACGTATCAGAATCGACCTGCGAGACCTTATCAAATTCCTGGACTTTGAAACCAGGCCAATTTACTTCACCGATTTTGAAGATGAGTTTGGTGAAAACCTGAAGGAATTCCAGTTGGTAAAAAACTTTAATGACCTGGATGCATACAAGCGCAAGGTTGAACAATTCCTGAAAGAGCAAAAGAATCACCTCACTATTTATAAACTCCGGAATAATGTGCCTATTACCCAGGCAGAACTTGATGAACTGGAACGCATGTTATTCCAGCAAGGCTCCATTGGCACCAGGGAAGAATTCATTAAAGTATATGGAGAGAAGCCTTTAGGTAAGTTTGTCCGTGAAATAATCGGCATGGATATCAACGCCGCCAAGCAAGCCTTTGGTGAAATCCTGAACAACCAAACCCTAAACTCAGTCCAGATACGCTTCATCAACAAAATTATTGACTTCCTGGCTGTTAATGGCATCATCGAACCGGATAAGCTATTTGAACCACCATTTACAGAAGTAAGCTCAGATGGAATAGGAATCTTTGATAAAGGGACTTCAGCAAGGATAATAGAGTTGGTTGAGAGGGTGAATAGGAACGCGGAGGTGGCGTAGGTGGAATTAACCCTTGTATCCGCCCGAATAAAATATAATTATACCAATGTTACCTGGCCGCCGAAGTATCAAGGTAAAAGGAGCGGAAAATAATTCAAAATTGAATTCTTCGTAACTAATCAGTTCATTTAAAACATTGACAAACAAATATTTGCCAAAGATTACACAAATTGCGCAGATAAATTAAGCTAGCGTATGATCAAATTTCATCTAAAAAACTGCTAAACGCAGTTTTAATCTGTGAAATCGGCGTAATCTGTGGCCAAAATGCCTTTTGAGTAGGCTGATTAGGTACAATTCTTCGAAGAAACAGCAAACATCAAAACAGGAATTCTCGTTTTACTCCCCAACTTTTGAAAGTGATCCGCAACTTTTGTCCCAGATCCTGTACTACACAGCGTACTCCAGCAAATGAAAAACCCCGTCTTTATAACAAAGTACGGGGTTTCGGGTGCCCAGAACAGGACTCGAACCTGCACAGCCGTAAGGCCACTGGTCCCTGAAACCAGCGTGTCTACCAATTTCACCATCTGGGCAGATGGATCTTCAATTTGTGTGATGAGTGCCCAGGACAAGACTCGAACTTGCACATCCTTAAGGACACCAGCCCCTCAAGCTGGCGTGTCTACCAATTTCACCACCTGGGCATTATATTGTGTAAAGAACTTTTTGTATTCCTGAGGTTTTGTTATTCAGTCGCTTAAGCTCGTGAAATTATGATTGGTATCAGTATCTGCACCTCGTTAAAGCGGGTGCAAAGATAATACTTTTCCGAAACGATAAACAATCAAAAAATATTTATTTCAATATTGATGAGATATAGAAATTTTTGGTGTCCCTATTAAAGATAGCAATGCCAACTTAAATTACATTAAGCTATTTTTGAGCTAATTAACGATTAACTTTTTACCTGATCTTTAAATTTGCGGAGTATTTTCGGAAAACACTTTCATGTAAAACCAATTTTGTTAACTTTGACAACTGCACATAAAAGTATATGTTATGTTTACAAAAGACGACCTTAAACAATTGCAATCGCGCGGAAGCGACCTGAAAGTAGTTGAAGCCCAGATAGATAATTTCCGCAGAGGATTTCCTTTTATAAATCTTGACCGTCCGGCAATCGTTGGAGACGGCCTTAAAGCGTTCAACCAGCGTGATGCCAAAAAACTTTCGTATTACTACGATTCCAATTCGAAACGCTACGAAGTACTGAAATTTGTACCGGCTTCGGGCGCCGCCAGCCGGATGTTCAAGCATTTGTTCGAATTTGTTGAAACGTATACCGGTTCCGAAGAGGATATCCAAAAACTCCAGACTTCGCCTAAGCTAAAATTAGTCAAAGATTTTTTTGAACGTATCAAAGATTTTGCTTTTTACGATAAGCTGTCGAAAGCATTGCGTAAAGATGATTACGACATAAACGAATGCCTGGCGAAAAAAGAATACAAAATCATCATCGATTACCTCCTGAATCCGGTAGGGCTTAATTATGCAAACCTTCCAAAAGGGCTACTGGTGTTTCATTCCTATCCCGACGGAGCACGCATGTCGATTGAAGAACATATGGTTGAGGCTGCCAATTATTGCAAAGACAGGGAAAAACGCGCGGCCATACATTTTACGGTTTCGCCTGAGCATGCCGATATGTTCCTCGACGAGATAAACCGTGTTAAGGAAAAATACGAAGATCTCTTTGACTTAACCTACGAACTTACCTTTTCGCTTCAGAAATCTTCAACTGATACTATAGCGGTTGATATGCAGAATAAACCCATGCGTGAAGCTGATGGCAGACTAATGTTCAGGCCGGGCGGACACGGCGCTTTGATTGAAAACCTGAATGATCGCGAAAGCGAAATCGTGTTTATAAAAAACATCGACAATGTGGTACCCGATAGCATGAAACAGGATACCTACCTGTATAAAAAAGTATTAGGCGGCTACCTGTTTGAACTGCAGGATGTTGTTTTTGAGCACCTCGAAACTCTTGATGGTAAACCCGATGACGAAGATCTGCGCACGATCCTCCGCTTTATCAAATCAAAACTTGGTTTTGTTGTTGATCCGGAGTTCAGCAGCATGGCACGCGAAGACAAAATTGAATACCTCCACCATAAGCTGAACCGTCCCATCAAGGTTTGCGGGATGGTTAAAAATGAAGGTGAACCCGGAGGCGGACCATTCTGGGTGAAGGAACCGAGCGGCGAAATCTCGCTTCAGATTGTTGAATCATCGCAGATTGATATGGATAATGCCCAGCAGAAGGAAATTCTCGGAAAATCAACCCACTTTAATCCAGTTGATTTGGTGTGTGGTGTCCGTGATTACAAAGGCAAGGTTTTCGATCTGCGGAAATTTGTTGATCCTGCTACCGGATTTATCTCCTACAAATCGAAAGATGGAAAAGACTTGAAAGCGCAGGAATTACCAGGTTTATGGAATGGCGCGATGGCTAACTGGATCACTGTTTTTGTCGAAATCCCAATCAGTACTTTTAATCCTGTGAAGACAGTGAATGATTTGTTGAGGAAAGAACATCAATAGTAGGTTCCCTATAAATCACTATTTACACTATTTTCTATTTGTCTATTTATATAAATTTTATTCCGATGAAACTGCTTTCTTTACTTGTTTTGGCAATAATAGTTGCGGTGAAAGTCTATTCGCAGCCTGCTCCGGGTAATTCCCGGACAGGGTATTATTTTGATATCAATAACAATTTCATACCCGGATATTGCGATCAGGATTATGATCCAAAGGAGCAATTATTCGTGAAATTTGAAATCGGGGAGGAATTCACTCCCGGATATTATTACAACCGCATATTTAATAAAACCCCGGGATTACTGCTGTATTCACAGATTAACGCTTCTCCAACCTTCGCAGCGGACAATAATTCCGAGGAATATATTCTCTCCCCAAACGACTGTTCAGGCTATGTTATCGGGGCAGATTCATTTGGAGTAATCACAAATTTTAATGTGGAACGAATGCTTGGCGGTTTTCCGTCAAACAAAAGAGAATTTGCTGAGGTAATCGAAAAGGTTGGCAATCTTGTTTTTTATAAGCATACGCGAACCGGTATGAATAATATTGTTTACACCTATCTTGTAAAAGCTGATACATCAGATGAATATATAAGTTTCCCTAAAACTGCAAACAAATTCAAAGAAACATGCCTTCCTGTTTTCGGAGAATTTAAATCATTAAAAGAACAAATTGAACTGGACAAATATAAAGCCGATGACATTCCGGTTATGGCTAAAATGCTTAAATACAAGTGGAAATACGATCACAGGGAAAGGATATATTACACAGCTTCATGGGATGAAGTGGATAAAATTAATAAATCCTCATATTATGCTGATATTGAATCATTAAAGGATTCAATTTTTCACCTTAAATATTACACTAACAATGATGTACCACTATATGAAGGCAATTATTCTTCATTTTATCCTGAAAAAAAAACCGGTGAATTCAATTGGTTTTATCCCGATGGAAAGATCAGGAAAACGATAACCTATTTTTTTAATAATCCGCAATTAACAACTTTGTTTTACCCAAACGGGAAAATTCAGTCTGAATATTATCCAGATTATGAAAACACAGTTTACAGACAAGTATTTACACTAAACGGCGAACCAATATTTGACAGTAAAGGTAACGGAACTCAGCTTTTGTACGATTCGGTAAATGACAGGCAGTTAACAATTGAATTTATTAATCTCAGAATTTCCAGTTCATATTACACAGATCAATCGGGCCGGAAAATATTTCAAAAATGTGAAAAGAATGCAGAAATCAACAATTTCAACCAATTCCAGAAACAACTCAGTAAAAAAACTGAGTATCCTTTGAATTCAATCCGTAACTACGAGCATGGAGTTGTATTAGTTAAATGCATTATTGAAGCAACTGGACTGGTTTCGGATATCCGGATAATAAAAGGATTAAATCCGGAATGTGACAGCCTGGTTCTTAATTATTTCGCAATAATGAGTAAGAAAAAAACGTGGACAGCGGCTATGAATTCACAACAGAAAGTAACCCAGGAAATTGTTATACCTGTTGACTTTGCTATTTCAGGATTTTCGAGATACAGGAACAATTATAATAATTTCTGGATGCAGAATAATATGATGATGCACAAAACTATGATGCAGCCTTATCTCCCACCTAATTTTCGTACTTCATGGTAAGTGACATTAACAACTGTTCCGCCGAGAAGTAAAGAATGCGGGAAATATTTCATTTTAACTAAATGCTTCCAGTGGAAATACCGAAATAGCACAAGAAAGTAAATCTTAAATTGCTGTTTCATAAATTACGGAGCCAGCCTGCTCACTTCCCACACATTCCCTTCAAGCAGATACTGTATCCTGTCGTGAAGCCTGCCGGGTCGGCCCTGCCAGAACTCCATCCGATCCGGTTTCAAGCGGTAACCACCCCAATGTATAGGCCGTGCTATATTTTCACTTCCTTCCAGGAACAGAAGTTTTTCGCGTTCTTCTTCCAATTCGCCGCGAGAAGCAATATGTGTACTTTGCGGAGAAATAACGGCATTAATTCGACTTTCGAGTGGCCGGGAATAGAAGTAAGCATCCGACTCATCAGCATCTACTTTTACAATAATGCCTTCAATGCGAACCTGCCGCTCAGTCAATGGCCAGAAAAAAGTAAGCGCGGCAGCATGATTTCCGCTGATTTGAACACCTTTACGGCTCAGGTAATTGGTAAAAAAAACGAAACCGTGATCATCGAACGATTTAAGCAAAACCACCCTGGCTGAAGGTCTCCATTCGGCTGAAACAGTCGCTAATACCATAGCTGTAGGCTCCGGCTCGCCTGATTCCATCGCATCGCTCAGCCATTCCCTGAACCAGTTAACAGGTTCAACGGGAAAATCATCACCATGGATTGCGCTGTGCTGGTAATCTTTACGAATATCTCTCAGATCCATAGTTTTAATTTAAAATCCTTTTACATAAAGCATGGTAAATATAAACAAAATATTTATCAGTATGTTTGTCATGCAAGCTTAAACTGATTGCAGAAACTCTATGATTTCATATCTTCGCACTGAAATTCAGAAACTATAATGTTGAATGTACCTATGAAATTTTTCAATCTCCTTATTTTAGTGATTTTATTCGCGTCAATCGCTGCCGAGGCACAGACGGAAGTAGGGTTTGACCGTTCGGAGTATATTTCCAAAATCAGGAAAGACCGGCAACAAAAAGACTATGAGATGCTGAATGATGATAAATCACCTATTCTGGCTGAAGAAAAGGTGACCTTCACGAAATTGAACTATTATAAACCAGATGTTGAATTCCGGAAAGAAGCCGGTTTTACCCGGTTTGACCAGGCAACACACTTCCTGATGAAAACCTCTACGGCAAGACTCCCCGAATATTCTATTTATGGAGTTCTTAATTTCAACCATATGGGGATAAAGTATTCGTTAAATGTGTATCAAAACATTGAGCTGGTTAAAAAGCCAGGATTTGAGAAGCACCTCTTCATCCCTTTTAACGACGAAACCAATGGAAATGAAACTTATGGTGGCGGCAGGTTTTTAGACCTTACAGAAACAGGTGCTGATACAGTAATACTGGATTTTAACCTGGCCTATAATCCGTATTGCGCTTATAACCACAAATACTCCTGCCCTATTCCGCCTGAGGAAAACAATCTGAAAATTGAGGTGAAAGCAGGTGAAAAAAAATGGCATAAGTAGAAATTTACCGGATAAAGAAATTTCAAGATAGTATTCTCCAAACCATCTGTAAGAAGCTAATTAAATAATGGCAAATGTAGTTGAAACATCTGATACCAGGATGACCCTGAGGCGATTACTCCGAAGGCCAAAATACAGGTATATGGTGGTAAACCGCATTGTACCCCATTTACCATGGATGGCACTTTTTGCCATGGCTACGATCTTTTATAAAGCCAGGATCTACGCTGAATCAGGTTTGTATTTTTCGGAGATTATAAACAACAAGACATTTTTTGTTGAATGTCAGCGAATTGTATCGGTAATTTCACAAATACTTCCACTTATCAGCATTTGGATAGGACTGGAATTCAAATATGTTCTCCTGATATATTCGTTGAGCCCTGTAATATTTTTCTATTTCCTGTTTCTCTTTGTTTATTACGGACTCCGCGACAGACGTTCAGGATTGCTGATGATTCTTGCTCAGACCGTTGGTATTGTTCACAGTTTCTTCATCCCTGTTTTTGAACTTTATTATGCGGTTCCTTTGCTTATTACTTTTTATGCCATCTGGAGGTTACCTTTCCGATACAACGTCCTTTTTATCCTGCTTTTACTTGAAATCCTGATACTTTTAAGCCATCCTATGGCTTTTGTTTTATTTGTTTACCTGCTGCTGTACAACTTCAGAAAAGAAAACGCCAAACCACTTAAGTTTTATCTGCCGGTAATACTGGTTTTCCTTGCAGTTTTGGCATTCAGGTATTTTGTAACCTGCGATTACGGATCAGGTAAACTTACCACACAGATTAACTTTTTTGAACCCGGGCAATACCTGCTTTACCTGAATCCTGCTTTTACAAAAGCTACCGGAATATTTTTGCTGCGCAATTATTTTGAGATTCCGGCAGGGTTCATAATTGTGATTATCATATTGGTATCCCGGAAGCAATGGCTCAGATTACTTCTTGTAGCCGGAACAATTTTCATCTATGTCTTTCTGGTCAATTCTTCATATATTGTTGAGCCTTCCGGATATTTGGAACAGCTGATGTTTCCTTTTGTTGCTATAGTTTTTATACCACTTATTTACGGTTTTTCATCAAAAAGAAGGCAGGGACGTCAAAATTTAGCGGTACTTCTGATTTCAGCTCTTGTTGTTTACCGGTTGACTTTAATTTATTCGGGCAGTGAAATATTTGTGAAACGAGTTGCCCAGATGGAACAGCTTATTGAAACTGCCAGGCAGAAAGGCGGAAGTAAATTTGTTATTTCCAGCACGATTGTCGACCACGGATATTCACAGCTTACCTGGTCGTATCCGATTGAAACCATGCTCCTCAGCGCAATTGATGCCAATGACCTGACCTTAACAATAGTCCCGGATAAAGATTTTGATTCTGATATTATTAAAGAAAAAATCGGAGCCGGCCAGTTTATTTACAGGAAATCAGAATTAAAAAACTATAACTGTCTCAATAAAAGATACTTTCATTTTGACATTGGTCCTTACCGGACAATCAACGATTCCACCCCAAATTCAAATATCAATTATACAGCTAACGACCTTCGGATAACGATTAATTCAAAAAATATATATCCTGCCATGGATACGGTTTGGATACCCGTAACCATTGTAAATAAAGGAAAAACGCCGGTTTATTCTGGCAAAGGCAACAATATATTTTTATCTTACTTTTGGGTAGCCAATAATGATGTTTTAAACTGGAACGAAATCAGAACTCCACTTCAATCCGATATTATCGGCACCATGCACCAGTCCATTAAAGTTGCAATACCTCAGAAGAAAGGACGAATGCAGCTTAAAGTTGATATAATTGCTGATGACAATTGGCTGGGAATTTATAGCCAGGAAGATGTGTTGGTATACTAGTTGATAAAGGATGAGCGTTAATGGAAAATAGTTAATGGAAAATGGAAAATAGAGAATAGAAAATTAGAGAATCTATTGCCCCTACCTTCAGGTCGGGGATCATTAGTTAAGAAAAAATAGTTATTCGGAGAATCTATTGCCCCGACCTTTAGGTCGGGGATCATTAGTTAAGAAAAAATAGTTGATCGGAGAATCTATTGCCCCGACCTTCAGGTTGGGGATTAAAAAGATGCAATCAGTTAAGAGAAGAAAAAACATATTTGAAAAACACAAAAAGAAAAACTGAATACAGAAAATGAAAAACACAGTTGCTTTACTATTTGCTTTATGCTTTAGCAGCGGTTTGCTGGCTGCCGAAAAAGGATACAAAATTACCTTAAAACTCACAGGATCTGCTGATACATCGGTACTACTTGCTCACTATTACGGCAGCAAACAATATCTTGACGACACAGCGTACAGGAACAAACAAGGCTTTTATGTTTTCGAAGGAGCTGAAAAGCTGAAAGATGGAATGTACATTATTGCCGGTACAAATAAAAACAAGTATTTTGATTTTTTTCTGACAGGAACACAGCACATTGAATTTTCCTGTGACCCGGCAAATGTTGTCAATACTATGCAGGTTAAAGGTTCTGATGACAATAATGCATTTTATTCCTATATAAAATACCTTGGATCAAAACAAAAGGAAATAGAACCTCTGAACAACTGGATGAAAGCCAACCGTGACCGGAAAGACTCCGTTGCTATGGTTAAATCCAGGATTGAAGCTATCGATAAGCAGGCAAAAGAATTTATAAAAAATTTCTACACTTCCAACCCCGGGTTTCTGTCGGCTAATTTTGTCAAAGCTAACAATGAACCTGAATACATGCAGTACATCACTTCCCCGGAAGGCAAGATTGACTCAACACTACTGTATCCGACCTATAAAGCACATTATTTTGATAATTTCACTTTTACAGATCCACGGCTGATTTATACTCCTGTATTTTCCCAGAAAATTGATTTTTACTTAGATAAACTGGTAGTACCCACGCGTGACTCACTGGAAAAGGATATTGACAGAGTAATGACACTGGCATCTGTAAACAAAGAAATGGAAACCTATATGGCATGGTTTCTTTCATTAAAATATGAAACCTCACAGGTAATGGGACATGATGCTCTTTTTGTTTACATAGTTCGCAAATACCTTGAGACCGGCAAAGTTGACTACCTTTATCCCGAAGTCAAAGACAATATCCTGAAACGTATAAATGCGTTGGAACCTTTGTTGCTGGATAAGTTAGCACCGGAACTCATCCTGGTCGATACCAATAATGTCGCTCATTCGTTACAGGCAACCAAAGCACGTTATACACTATTGTTTTTTTGGGAAAGCTCTTGCGGTCATTGCCAGCAGGAAATGCCAAAGGTTTTGAAACTCTATGACGATTTCCACACCAGGTATAACCTTGAAATTTACGGAGTAAGCACGGATACTTCATTTGTGAAGTGGAAAGCCTATATCAAAAAAAACAAAATGTCGTGGATCAATGTGAACGGGCATCTGAGTGTAAGCGGAAACTATCACACGCTTTACGATATACGCAGCACACCCATAATGTACCTGTTGGATGAAAATAAAAAAATCCTGACGAAATTCCTTCTTATTGATGATATAAGTAATGTTATCATTAAACGGGAAGAAGCTCTTGAAAAGAGTAAAAAGGAGAAGACACCATAAAAAAATATTTCAGGTTTCTGGTTTCATGTTTAGTTATCCCAAAACCGCAGAACTAAAGCATTATACCTCCACATTGGAAATCCCCAATACCTGAATAGCACAAAACATGAAACTTATCACTACCCGAATCCTATAATCTGAACCCCTGAAACGTGAAACCTGAAACTCAAAACCGCAAAACACAAAACACCTCCTCATCACGAAATATCTGGATCACCGGAGCATCCTCCGGAATAGGCGAAGCTTTGGCTTTACAATTGGCAGCGTCCGGAACTACAATTGTTCTTTCTGGGCTCTCAAAGGAACAACTGGAGCCTGTCGCCGCAAAATGCGAATTGAAAGGAGCCCTGACGCACATTGTGCCTTTTAATCTGACAATAGAAAACGAAATTACCGAAGCTGCAAATACTGTTCAGACTCTGGTTACCAAAATTGATATTCTCGCTAATGTAGGAGGCATAGGACAGCGATCTTTAATAATTGAAACGCCTGCGGATGTCGCCCGGAAGATTCTGGAAACTGATTTCTGGGGTCACGCCACACTCACTACAAAAATACTTCCGTTTATGGTAAAAACCGGTGGCGGAACCATTGTAGTAATGAGCAGTCTGTCAGGATTGTTCGGATTTCCGCAACGTTCATTGTATTGTGCAGCCAAGCATGCGCTACATGGATTTTTTGAAACCTTAAGACTTGAACATCATAAAGATAAAATCAATGTACTTATGGTTTGCCCGGGAAGGGTAAAAACCAACTTTTCTTATGGTGCACTTACTTCCACCGGCGACACACACGGCAAGATGGACAAAGGGCAGGAAAACGGGGTTTCTGTTGAATACTGCGCTTCAAAAATCGACAGGGCAATTAGAAAAAATAAAAAGCAGATTCTTGTCGGAAGAAAAGAATTAATTATGGCCTACCTGAAACGATACGCGCCATGGCTTTTTTACTGGATTGCGCTGAGGATTGATCCAAATGCCTGATGTCGGATTTCGGATTTCGGATGTTTGAATTGTGAATTGTGATTTGTGAATTGTGAATTGTGAATTCTTAATGAACATTTGAACCTTGAACGCGCAGCATTTGAACCTTGAACCTTTGAACGCGAAGCATTTGAACTTTTGAACTTTGAACGCAGAGCTTTTGAACCTTTGAACATTTGAACCCTAAAACCTAATCCCTAAAACCTAACCCCTCTTTAAAGAATGAATAATATTGTAATCAGCGGAATACAGCAGCTTGGCATCGGCGTGTCGAATGTGGCAGAAGCATGGAAATGGTATCGCAAATACCTGGGAATGGATATTAAAGTGTTTGAAGAAAGTGCTACAGCAGCCCTGATGTTACCTTACACCGGTGGTGTTCCGCAGAAACGGCATGCTGTGCTTGCGCTAAACATGAGTGGTGGCGGCGGTTTCGAGATATGGCAATATACCGAACGCATTCCACAGCCACCAAAATTTGTACCTGCTTTAGGCGATTTAGGAATATTCGCGGCAAAAATTAAGGCCCGTGATGTTCACAAAACACATGCCTGGTTTACTGCCGAAAAACTAAATATAAGCACGGTTGCAACTGATCCTGATGGAAGGTCTCATTTCTTTCTGACAGATCCATACAACAATATTTTCCAAATCATTGAATCGGACAATTGGTATGTAAATGAGAAAAAAAATACGGGTTCAGTTTATGGAGTAATAATCGGTGTTACGGATATAGCTAAATCAGTTAAAGTGTATTCCGATATTCTTGGTTACGATCAGGTTGTATCCGATAAAACATCTAAATTCGATGATTTCACATCGCTTAAAGGCGCTGATGCAACCTTCCGCCGGGTAATTCTTAAAAACAGCAAACCTCGTTTGGGCGCTTTCGCAAAATTATTTGGTAAAAGCGAAATTGAACTGGTGCAGGTCGAAGGCAGGGTTCCGCGCAAAATATTTGAAAACCGGTTCTGGGGTGATCTTGGTTTTATTCACCTTTGCTACGATATTCAGGGAATGGATGCATTAAAGACAGAATGCGCCAGGCTGGGATCGCCTTTTACTGTTGATAGCTCTGCTTCGCTTGGAAACAGTTTTGATATGGGTGAAGCCGCAGGTCATTTTTCGTACATCGAAGATCCGGATGGCACTTTAATTGAATTTGTGGAAACACATAAAGTTCCGATTCTCAAAAAATTCGGCTGGTACCTGAACCTCCGCAAACGCAATCCTGCGAAACACTTGCCAGATTTTATAGTTAAAATGCTGGGAATAAGCAAAGTGAAGGATTGATTTCAAATGCGGATTTCACTTAGCGTGAAATCCTCCGTCAAAAATCAGTATTTCAATTTCTATTACGTAACTTACTGGGAGTTTTGTATCAGTTCGATTTAGTTTATTGAAGAAGCAAATTCTTTTTCTCAGATAAATGATAATCCAAGGAGTATTCCATCTGCTCCAAATGGGCATCAATTCCTGTTCCTGTACTTTTCAGACTCTTATTTTACCGCAGAAGAAATTTCAGATAGTCTTTAAAAAACTATTGATAAATCAGGCAATATTGTATTTTTACGCTACTGTTTGATAGTGAAAATCACTCTGTCTGATAACTGAATATTTACGGAAAGCATTATGAAAAAAGCAGTAATACTTCTATTCATTTCAGGAGTTTTTTTGTGTGTAGCGATGGCACAGAAATCACCGGCTGAATATGTCAATACTTTTATCGGAACAGGCGGGCATGGGCATACCTATCCCGGAGCTACCATGCCATTTGGAATGGTGCAGCTGAGTCCTGACACCAGGCTCGAAGGCTGGGATGGCTGTGGCGGGTATCATTACGATGACAATTATATTTACGGGTTTTCGCATACCCACCTGAACGGAACCGGTGTTCCTGATCTTTGCGATATCCTGTTTATGCCAACAACTGGAGAAACCCGTTGGAATAATGGTTCGGACGGAAAACCGGGATATGGATCACATTTCAAACACAGCAGCGAAAAATCAGAACCTGGTTATTATAAGGTAGTTCTTGATGATTATGCTGTGACAGCGGAACTTACTGCAACCACAAGAGCCGGAATGCATTGTTACACCTTCTCTGCCGGTAACCAATCGAATATACTTGTCGACCTTTTTCACCGCGACGAAGTGCTGGAATCATCAATCAAAGTGATCAGCAATACACAAATTGAAGGGTTACGACGTTCCAGATCATGGGCAGAAAACCAGTATGTATATTTTGTTGCTGAGTTTTCTAAACCTTTTTCCTCTTACGAAATTGCTGTCGGCGACCAAGCTCAACCCGGAATTAAATCAGCAGAAAACAAGAAAAATATTAAAGCCATTTTTCATTTTAATACCTCCTCCGGTGAAAAGATTTATGTTAAAGTTGGAATTTCAGCCGTGAATGAGGACGGCGCGAGACTCAATTTAGAAACTGAAATTCCAGGCTGGGATTTTGCGCAGGTTCGCGGCAATGCCAAAGCCAGCTGGAATAAGGAGCTTTCGAAAATACAGGTGGAAGGCGGAACCGATCAGCAGAAAACCGTTTTCTATACGGCTTTGTATCATACCATGGTAAATCCGAACACATACATGGACGTGGATGGCAGCTATCGCGGCCGTGATCTGAAAATTCATAAAGACAATACTTTTACCAATTACACTGTTTTCTCGCTTTGGGATACTTACAGGGCCTGTCACCCGCTGATGACTATTATCGATCAGAAACGAACGTTGGATTATATTAAAACTTTCCTTACCCAATACGACCAGGGCGGATTGCTGCCGGTTTGGGAACTTGCCGGCAACGAAACTTTCTGCATGATCGGATACCATTCAGTTCCTGTAATTGTTGATGCCTATCTGAAAGGAATCAAAGGCTTCGATACAGAAAAAGCATTTGTGGCCATGCGCAAAAGCGCTACGCGAGATGGAAATATTGGACTTAAAGCGCTGGATAAGAATGGTTATATTTCAACTGAAGATGAATCGGAGAGTGTTTCGAAAACGCTGGAATATGCTTACGACGACTGGTGTATTGCACAATTTGCCAAATCATTAGGCAAAACCGACGAATACAGCTATTTCATTAAACGCGGGCAGAACTTCAAAAACATGTTCGATCCATCAACCGGGTTTATGCGGGCCAGGAGGTCCAATGGTGGCTGGTTTAATCCCTTTGATCCGTTTGAGGTTAATTTCAATTATACCGAAGCCAATTCGTGGCAATACAGCTATACGGCTGTTCAGGATATGAATGGATTTATTCAGCTGCAAGGTGGCAAACCTAACCTGGCTAAAAAACTGGATCAGCTTTTCAGCGTTTCATCCAAAACTTCGGGCCGCGACCAGAGTGATATTACCGGCCTGATCGGTCAATATGCGCACGGTAACGAACCCAGCCACCATATCGCTTACCTCTATCCGTTTGTCGACCAACCCTGGAAAACGCAAAAACTTGTGCACCAGATTATGAATATCTTCTACCGTAATAATCCTGACGGACTTACCGGAAATGAAGATTGCGGTCAGATGTCGGCCTGGGCGGTAATGAGCGCCATGGGATTTTACCAGGTTACACCCGGAACCGATGAATATGTAATCGGGACACCATGGTTCAGCAAAGTGATTATCAGCCTTGAGAACGGCAGGAGTTTTGTTATTAACGCCAAAGCTGTTTCATCAAACAACTTTTATATCCAATCCGCTGTACTATACGGCAAAAGCTATAATGCTTCATTTCTGAAACATTCGGATATTATGAATGGCGGAGAACTAAGTTTCACTATGGGTAGCAAACCGAATAAAACTTGGGGAGTTGGCATTGACAAAGAACCTTTTACAGCTATTACCGACAATCTGATTGTTCCCGCACCGGCTATCCTGGATGCTACAAAATCATTTAAGGACAAAAAAACGATCACAATCACAGGACCTGCGGGAGCATCTGTTTTTTACAGTTTAACAGGAGCTGACGGAAAGACTTTAACGCAACCTTACCTGGCGCCCTTCACAATTGACCATACTTCCAACATTAAATTCTATGCCCAGAAAGATGGCAGTGTAAGTTCAGTAGTAACTTCCGAATTTGTTAAAATGACAGATGATAAAGATATAAAGCTCATTTATCCTCCGGCGAATCAATACTCCAGCGGCGGGGTAACTAACCTGATCGATGGCATACGTTGTTCACCTGATTTCAGGGTTGGCGGTTGGCTGGGATTTGAGAAAGTGAACCTGGAAGCAATAATTGATCTGAGGGAAGTAAAACATGTATCCACATTTGGTGCCGGTTTCCTGCAAGACATCAATTCGTGGCTTTTTATGCCTTCGCAGGTTGAGTTTTTTGTTTCCGAAAACGGAACAGATTACAGTTCTGCAGGAATAATAAAAAATGATGTGCCACAAACAGAAGAAGGAGCTATTACAAAAACCTTCGGGATGAACAGTAAGCCTGTAAATGCGAGGTATATAAAAGTTGTTGCTACTAATATCGGAAACTGCCCTCCGGGTCATAAAGGCCAGGGTGCTGCGGCGTGGGTGTTTGCGGATGAGATTATCATTAAATGATTTGAGGATTTGGGAATAAGATATTGATCAGCCTGCGTAAAAGACAATTTTGCCACAGATTTCGCAGATTTCACAGATTTAAACTGCTTTCAGCAGTTTCTTATATGGAGTTTGATCCTAGTCACTGAATATTTGTCTGTGTAATCGGCGTAATCTGTGGCATATATCTGTTTGGCAATGACTTAAATGAACTGATTAGCTACGAATATAATTTTCCTGAACTTAATTGCTGCCTCAATAAAAATTATAAGCTTAAAACAACACTCATGAAAAATTTTGTCAATTGGTTCTCATTTAGACTGATATCCGGAAATATTACCCTGTTATTTCTGCTGCTTATTTTGGGTTATACATCCCAGGCACAGCTTATTAATGATAGCAAAACTCTTACTGATATGCAGATCATGCTTCAGAAGCAGCAACAATTGGCAAAAAGCCGGAGTGAGCAACTTTTTGATGTGTTTAAAAGTCCAATGCAGGCGGATGAAAAGCAGGCGCTTGAATATTTGTATGCTTATATGCCACTAAGCGATATGGCTGATTATAACGGGGATTTTTTCTTTCAGCAGGTGAAGACTGTGATCAAAGCCCGTAATGAAATGACGTGGGGAAAGGTTGTTCCGGAAGATATTTTTCTTCATTTCGTACTTCCAATACGTGTCAACAACGAAAACCTGGATCAGTTCAGGGTAGTGATGTATGATGAAATCAAAAAGCGAATTGCAGGAATGAATATGCACGACGCGGCCCTGGAAGTTAACCATTGGTGCCATGAAAAAGTAACATACCGTGGATCCGATGACCGAACAAGTTCGCCGCTTGCATCTGTAAAAACGTCCTTTGGGCGATGTGGCGAGGAATCAACATTTACGGTAACCGCTTTGCGAACGGTTGGAATTCCTGCACGCCAGGTTTATACTCCGCGATGGGCTCATAGCGATGATAATCATGCCTGGGTTGAAGCATGGATCGATGGGAAATGGTATTTCATGGGTGCATGCGAACCGGAACCCGATGTAAATATGGGATGGTTTGCCGAACCTGCCCGAAGAGCAATGTTGGTGCACACTCGTGCTTACGGTGCTTATCATGGAAATGAGCCGGTTATCGATAAACAGGAACGTTTTGCCGAACTCAACCTGATTCAGAATTACGCCGCGGCAAAAAGCATTTTTGTAAAAGTGATTTCAACGAATAACACGCCCGTAGCGAATGCCCACGTCGAATACCAGCTTTATAACTATGCTGAATTTTACCCGATAGCAAAGGGAACCACGGATCAGAATGGAATCAGCACAATTATTACCGGGCTTGGCGACTTATTGATCTGGGCATATGAGGGCGAAAAATGGGGTTATAAAAAGATTTCGGTTGATAAAATGGACTCTGTTACCGTTGTTATCACAGATAAGCATACACCTGGCCTGGCTGAGAATTTCGACTTTATTCCTCCTGTGGAGAAAAATCCGTTGCTCACGAAAGTCACTCAAAAAGATCGGGATCATAATACATTGAGGCTTCAGGCGGAAGATTCGATACGGACAGGTTACATGGCAACATTTAAAGATTCTGTCTGGGTAGCAAAATTTGCTGCAGAACAAGGATTAAGTGCTGAAAAACTTTTACCAATCTTTACTAAAAGCTATGGCAACTGGCAGGAAATTTCAGATTTCATTACCGGAACTCCAAGTTTCCAGAAAGAATGGGCTACATGGATGCTGGAGGTAATTTCGGAGAAACATATTCGCGACACCAAAGCCGAAATACTTAAGGATCACCTGACAAATTCATTTAACTACAACAACCCGGCATCAAGCCAGGACAAAGAGTTCTTTGCGCGCTTTGTGATGAGCGGACGCATCTCAAATGAGATGATGCTTCCCTGGCGTGCATTTCTGCAAAAACAATTTGAATATGATTTCATCATGCAGTTTAAATCAGATGTAAACGTCCTGGTTGATTGGATCAAGACAAATATTAAGATTGATGAAACAGCAAATCTCCATTCTCGTGCGCCCTTGTCACCAAAAGGAGTTTTCGAGTTAAAAGTGGCTGACAGGCATTCGCGGGATATTTTCTTTGTTGCTGTATGCCGCAGCCTGGGTCATGCGGCCCGCATAAATCCAGCAACCAGCATGCCACAATACCACAACGGAAGTGAATGGATAAATGTAGCATTCGAACCCGTTACAGAAAATATTGCAGAAAAAGGCTTTATTCATTTCGTTAATTCTGATGAAAGTCTTGATCCGAAATATGCCATCAATTTTACAATCGCACGCTACAATGCCGGAGTTTACCGGACGTTAGAGTTCGATTATGGCATGAAAATCAGCGAGTTTGGGACCAGTACTGAAGTAGAAGCAGGAAAATATTTACTCGTAACCGGAAACAGGCAATCCGACGGAAGTGTTCTTTCATCTGTCACTTTTTTTGAAGTACCGGCTAAAGTTACACCGGATGTAAAAGTGGAAATCCGACAGGATTTTACACCTGCCGAACCCTGGGCGAAAATAAATACGGATGCTTACAAATTCAATAAGTATCCGACTAACGAGAATCTTCCTCTTAATAGTTTATCTGCTCAAAAAGGTGCGATTCTGATCTGGATTGATCCGGATAAAGAACCATCAAAACATGTATTGGCAGATATTCCTGCGGTTAAGGATTTAATCGAAAAATGGAATGGTGGAGTAGTTTTCCTGTTTGCCAACGACAAAGTTAGCGCGGCGTTTAAGTCATCCAAATTCGCTGACCTTCCATCGCAAAGCAAATTCGCCTATGACAAAGGCGCAAAATTGTTAACGGAAATCAGCCATCTGCGAAACAGGAATTGTGGCGAAAGCCTTCCGGTAATTGTAATCACCGATAAAAGCGGTAATCTTGTTTATTATTCCGAAGGGTATAAAATCGGAATCGGCGAACAAATTGCAAAGGCGCTTACTCCTTTGAAGTGAAAGTAAAATTCATTCTGATCAAACTAAATTTCCAATAATTTAATCCCTATAAAAATGAAATCACTTTTACAATTGAGTTCCCAAAAAGCACTTATTCTTGTAATGATTCTGTTAGCTTTTGCGCTAAACGTTTCAGCAAAAGATAGGGATATTGTAGTAACATCTCCTGATGGCAAAGCTGTGATACGCCTCGGTTTCACAAAAGGCTTTTTACTTTCAGTAGATTATAATGGCCAGCAGGTTATGGCACCTTCGCCTGTTTCCATGAGCATAAGCGAATATCCTGGCGCATTCGTAAATCCAACCGGACCAAAAATCAAGTTGCGAAATGTAAACACGGAGATTATCCCTCCGGTAGCCGAAAAACGCAGCCGGATCAGGGATGAGTATAACGAGACAGAAATCTGGTTTAAGGGCAATTATGGCATAAAACTGCGTGCTTACAACGATGGTGTAGCATGGAGACTCCTGACGAAATTTACGGATTCAATTACTGTAATCAATGAACTTGTAACCTTAAAAATGGCTGCAGCCGATTCGGTATATTATGGCGATGAGGATAATTTTGTTTCCCATTCCGAACGGTTTTATACCTGCAGGCAAGCCGGATCGATAAAAAGTAATCAAATGGGAATTCTGCCTGCAGTTTTCCGGAAAGTAAACGGATCCATTGCAGCATTTACCGAAGGTGACCTTTTGGATTACCCCGGACTTTACCTGCTTGGCAGCGACAAATCAGATGGTTCATTTACCGGTACTTTCCCAAAAGTTGTTGATCAGATGCAACCGAAAAAGGACCGTGATTATGGTATTGTTAGCCGTAAAAATTATATAGCGCGAACCAATGGCACACGCGAATTCCCCTGGCGTGCTTTCGGTTTAGCCGAAAACGAAGCCCGCTTACTGGAAAATGATTTAAGCTATCGCTTGGGAAGCCCTTGTAAACTGTCAGAAACTTCATGGATAAAGCCCGGAAAAATTGCCTGGGACTGGTGGAACGACTGGAATATTTCGGGTGTGCCCTTCAAATCAGGCATAAATACGGACACTTACAAATATTATATCGATTTTGCATCAGCGAACAAACTGGAATATGTAGTTTTCGACGAAGGCTGGTCGAAACCGGAAGACCTCGAGAAAATAAATCCGGATATGGATATGGATGCTTTATTCGCATACGCAAAGCAGAAAAATGTAGGGATTATTTTATGGACAACCGGCAGGGCGCTGGAAGAAAAATTCGAATCTTCCTTTGCTAAATTCAGCAATTGGGGATGCGTCGGAGTAAAAGTAGATTTCCTGACCCGCGACGACCAGGCAATGGTTAATTTTTACGAACGTGTAGCTAAAAAAGCGGCTGAATATCATATGCTGGTAGATTTTCACGGAGCGTATAAGCCAACCGGATTCAGTCGTACCTATCCGAATGCGCTAACCCGCGAAGGTGTCAGAGGCTTAGAAAACGCAAAATGGTCGAAGGATATAACTCCGGCTCACGATTGTACTTTGCCATTTACAAGAATGTTTGCAGGACCCATGGATTATACTCCCGGCGCTATGCGTAACGAAAACCAGAAAACCTTTACAATCAACTACAGTGCCCCAATGAGCATGGGGACAAGGTGCCACGAATTGGCGAAATATGTCATTTTCGAAAGCCCGCTGCAAATGTTGTGCGATAATCCGACAAACTACATGAAAGAGCCTGAATATCTGTCGTTCCTTGCAAAAGTTCCGGTTACCTGGGACGAAACCAAATGCATAAACGCTTCAATCAGTCAGTATGTAACGGTTGCCCGTAAAAATGGCAACGATTGGTACCTGGGATCAATGACCGATTTCACGGCTCGTAGTTTTGATGTTCCGCTCAGTTTCCTCGATGAAGGACAGTATTCGGTTACCATTTTTAAAGATGGAATAAATGCCGACCGTCGCGCCGAAGATTATGCGAGCGAAACTTTTACTGTGACGAATAGGGCCATTCTGAACCTCAGACTGGCTTCCGGAGGTGGTTTTGCATGCAGGATCACGAAACTATAGGCCTGATTTCTGCATTGCTCTACACCTGATCATCCATCGCAGAAAATACCTCAGGAATAGTTAAATCAGTTTACTTTACTTCAAAAAGTTAAGAACAGGTGATGGCAAACTATTTCAAAACATAGTACATTTGCAGGCTTTTTTATTCTGTTAGCTTTCCCAAATAATAGGTACCTTATTTTTTGGAATTCATTTAACAGAAATGCTGTTTACCATTAACTTATTCATCATACATCAATTGCAAAATCCAAAACACAATGCCAACTGTAACCGACAGTCATCTGAAAACATTTGTAGAAGCAGCCCATCGCATAGGAACACATCAGCTTTTATTGTGCAGCAGCGGTAACCTCTCATGGCGTCTGAATGAAGAAATAATGCTTATTTCGCAAACTGGCTCCTGGCTGCCATACCTGAGTAAAGACCAGGTTTGTATCAGCCGGCATACGGACGGAATGATATTAAATAATGTACGTCCTTCGATGGACAGCGGATTTCATTTCGGCGTTATGCATCAAAGGAAAGACGTTAATGTAATCCTGCATTTCCAGTCGCTGTATGGCACTACTCTGGCTTGTTTGCCTGATCCTCCGACTAACTTCAACGTGATTAATGAAGTTCCGGTTTATATCGGCAAGATTGATATGCTGCCCTATATCTGTCCCGGCTCGCCTGAGTTGGGTATTAAGGTAACTGAATCAATGAAAAATCATGACCTCGTTGTGCTGAAAAATCATGGGCAGGTGGTTGTAGGAAAAAGTTTTGACGATGTAATACAAAAAGCGCTTTTCTTTGAACTGGCCTGCGGCATTATTATGCGGAGTAAAAACCAGGCGGTTCGTCTTACAGAAGAGCAGATTTGTGAGATGGATAAATATATGAAAAGAGCAACAAATCCCTGATTCTGATTATTATCCATGTACGAAAGTAAGATTAATCAAATTCAAAAGGTTTAAAAAACAGAAGATATTCCAACTCAGGCTTCTGTAATTCAAATTGTTCTGATTCTAATTCCAAAGTCTAAAAACATATGAGCAATGAAAACCAAATTAGTCTCGGTAGTATCATAGGCTTGAAAAAAGAATTTGAAGAACAATACATCTTACTGCATAAGCACACATTTCCCGGAGTTTTAAATCGCATAAGTCTTTCTAATATCACTGATTATTCTATATTCCTGCATAGCGGAATCCTTTTCAGTCATATGGTTTATAACGGCACCAATTATGACTCGGATATGGCGGCCATTGGAACCGATATAAGCACCCGGGAATGGTGGAAACTCACCGATACTATGCAGCAACCGCTTGAATACAGGAAAGATAATGAATGGTGGGCTGGAATAAATCTTTGGTTCAGTTTTCAATCACTAATACCTACAACTACAACAATTATTCGGCATGCGTATACGTTGCCGGTATTTCCCGGTCTTGAGGAAACAGTTCCAAACGATCATTTCGGGGATATTGATTTCTGGGGATCAACCTACGGGCTGAAAAATCTGCGAATATTCAAAGGTGCCAATGATGTTTATATTTACCTTGAAACGTTAAAAGATTCGGATCACTCCTTCCTGCTCGAAATCATCGCCAGGGTTTTAAAAACAGATAAAGCACCTATTGAAATGACCGAAGTATTCCATACTGAGAACAGTATTTCCATTTCTGGTTAGTCAGAAAAAAAAGTTTCGTTAGCAGATGCATTTGATTTAATTGGATAATAATACAGTTTTGCAACTGATTGCCACCTGTTTCCATTAAAATGCAAAAACCTGCCTAAAAAAATCCCGCAGCTGTTCACTGAACAACTCCGGGATTTTTTCATTTTCCTGAACATATTAGTACGCCAGGATATTAGTTATTATCCTTCTTTTCAAAGGATAAGAGTTCTACATCAAAAACCAAAGTTGAACCTTCAGGAATAGGACCTGTTTTCTTATCGCCATAAGCCAGATTAGCAGGAATATACAACATATACTGCGCGCCTGGTTTCATAATTTTAAGAGCTTCTGTCCATCCTGCGATAACTCCGTTAACCGGAAATTCGATAGGCTCGCCGCGTTCGCGTGATGAATCAAAAACAGTTCCGTCAATCAATGTGCCGGTATAATGAACTTTAACTACATCATTGTCAGCTGGAGATTCACCTTCGCCGGCTTTTAAAACTTTGTATTGCAGTCCGCTTGGAAGTACAATTACGCCTTCTTCTGCTTTTTTAGCGGTTAGATAATCTTCACCGGCTTTTACATTCTTCGCCATTTCTTTTTCGGTCACAGCTGCTTTTTTTGCGCTCATTTCCTGCTGCCATGCCATCATAATTGCGCCAATCTGCTCTTGAGTAAAAACTGTATCCGTTTTAGCCTGACCATCGGAAAATCCTTTGAAAACAAGTTCTTTATTCAGATCCAGGTCATTTTTAGCAAAACTATGAGCTATATCAGCACCGATAATATAACTGATAGTATCGTTATTATTTGCAAATAAAGGTTTATTGGCTACTGGTGCAGTAACAATTTCTTCTTTTGCGCCCTTTTTCTTTTTTTCCTTCTTCTGTGCATAAGCCTGTGAGGAAACAGCTGCTACCAGCATTACTATTACAGTCAGTAAAATGTATTTTTTCATATTGAGTTTAATTGTTTGCGCAAAAGTATGGAAATAATACAATTGTAAAAACTAAAAGATGTTAAATAGGTGTTTCGGGGTTAGGAATTGGGGATTAGGGATTAGGGACTAGGGACTGAAAGGTTTTAGCTTTAAATCCCAAGTCGAAATTTCAAATCCCATGGCCCAAGGCCAAAATCACAAATCAAAATTCAAAAATAGCAGATTCAATTATCCCGAAAAATTCTCCTCGTCGCCTCATCGCCCCTTCGCCTTTCTCTCTTCGCCTCATCGCCTCTTGGCCCCGTCGCCTTTCGCCCCATCGCCTTTCGCCCATCGCCTCATCGCCCCGTCGATCATTATACCACAACCACCGCATTTTCCTCAATCAACGCCTCGCCGCGGTACCGGCGAAAAATCTGCGCTACAGTCAGAACATCTTTGGTGCAATAATGCACAATCCGTGGCAGGTCTTTTTCCTTGTAATAAACATCGGCAACCTGGCTGCCATCAATGTCATCCTTAGGTGTAGGAATATCAAAGATTGCTGCAAGCAGGTCGAGTGAAGTATAATTCTTATAATCACCAAACTTCCATAGTTCCATAGTATCCAAATGGCTGACTTCCCATGGCTTTTTGCCCGACAAATCCAGAATTGACGGAATAGGGATACCAAGTACTAACATACGGCGGGCCATGTATGGAAAATCGAATTCTTTACCATTGTGTGCGCAGAGTAAATGTTCAGGGCGGTTGTAGCGCTTGTTCAGCAGTTCGGCAAATTCAGTTAAAAGCACTTTCTCATCATGTCCCGAGAATGACTTTATCCTGAATTCTCCTTTTAAAAATGCGCCAACCGAAATACAGATAATCCTGCCGAACTCCGAATAAATCCCTGCCCGGCCGTACAATTGCTCAGGCGAAACAATCTCAGCATTAGAATTGCTGCCTGTGGACAGCCGCTCAGATTTTTTATTCCAGAGTTTCTGCATACGCTCACTCATCTGACTATATTCCGGAAACGCGGGAACTGTTTCAATATCAAGGAATAGAACATTTTCAATATCAATTTTCTCCAGCATATGATTTAGATTTAATAGGGTTAAAAATTTCAGGTTTGATCTCGTATCAATTGATGGAAATCTTATTGATATAAAATTACAAAGTTTTTAATTTGTAATCACGGCAATTCGTTTAATTTTATCACCTGTAATAAAAATCATGTCTCAACTTTCAGATAATAATCAGCAAATTGCATAAAATAATACTACAAACCACCGAAGACGGCTCGCACACTTTGTTTGTGCCGGATTTGAATGAGCACTACCACTCAACTCATGGAGCATTGCAGGAATCAGAAATGGTTTTTATACAGAATGGATTACATCACATTACTGCCTGCATTAAGGAAATAAACGTTCTGGAAGTCGGTTTCGGAACCGGGCTCAACGCCTTGCTTACAGTGCTTGAATCAAAAAAGCAAAAGAGAAAAATTAATTATGTAGCTGTTGAACCTGAACCTATTGCTGCAGACATTCTCGAAAATTTAAATTTCCCCACAATAATCGGGGGTACTGAAGCTGCCGGTTATTTTAAAAAAATCAATGAAGCAGGATGGGTGTATCCTACATTCCTGAGTGATTATTTTATAATCAGCAAGATACAAGCCAAACTGGAAGATATTTCGTTGAAGGACGAGCAATTTCACCTGGTATTTTTCGATGCGTTTGGTCCGGATGTACAACCCGAACTTTGGACGGAACAGGTTTTTACTCAATTATTCAAATGCCTGAAGCAAAATGGTATACTGGTAACATACAGTTGCAAAGGAACCGTGAAACGCGCGTTGAAAGCAGCAGGATTTTCTATAGAGAAACTTCCGGGGCCGGTGGGAAAAAGAGAAGTTCTCAGGGCGACAAAAATAAGGAGTTAGGTTTTGGGGATTAGGGGTTAGGGAAGGCAGAATTTGCCGAATGAATGTTTCATGATTAAAAAATCCTGCTTGTATAATTTCTCTGTAGCCATAATCAGACTTAAATTATTATAAACAGCCAGATACCACCTCAACTAAAATTAAACACAAATCAAGAACAAAACACTATGATACAACACATTAAATCACCGTCAACAATAAAAGCAGCCGGTACAGGAGGGAAAATAATCGAAGAATTTTTCGGACGAGTAAACTCCGATACATCAGAGGTTAGCATTGCCCGGATGACGAGTCCACAGGGCTGGGTTGAACCCGGACAACGCCCTGAATTTAACGAATACACACTGGTTCTGAAAGGATCCTTAAAAGTGGCTACCCGTGAAGGAGAAATTATTGTTTCCGCAGGACAGGCGATCTTAACCGGAAGTGGCGATTGGGTGCAATACAGCAGTCCGTTCGAAGGCGGTGCCGAATATGTTGCAGTTTGCCTGCCAGCATTCGGAATGGATCTGGTGAAAAGGGATGAATAAATCCTGGTTGCATGATTCTGATTCATTCAATTCCAGTCAGTTTGAGCTTTATTTGATAGATTTATTTTATCCGTTGGTTTTTACCAAACAGTTTTCGTTTCAGATTGTTACATATTGTTATTCAGCACAATAGTATCTAACCTAAAACTTTAAACCTATGGCACTAAATGCGTATTTGAAACTCAAAGGTCAGAAGCACGGCGATGTAAAAGGCTCTGTAACTCAAAAGGGCCGGGAAGGTAAAATCATGGTTATCGCTGCCAACCACGAAGTATTATCGCCAACGGATCAGGCATCAGGACTCGCAACCGGAAAGGTTCAGCACAAACCATTTATCATTACGAAGGAAGTAGATAAATCAACTCCTATACTGTATGATATGTTGGTGAATAATGAGAATATTACAGACTGGGAATTGCAATTCTGGAAACAAGCTATCAGCTCAAGAACCGGTGCCGGAACGGAAACACAATATTATACGGTGAAACTAACAAATGCCCGAATCATTGATATCAGTTTTCATATGCTGAACAACAAAAATCCGGATCTTATGAAATATGCAGAGTATGAAGAAATTGCATTCACATATGCAAAAATTACCTGGACCTGGACCGATGGAGGTATTACAGCCGAAGACGATTGGGAACATTAAAAGCCCAATCTGAATCAATTATCTGAATTGTAACTGTTTAGCATATTGACTAAATAGTTACAATTCAAGTTTTATCAATATTCTTTTTTTAATACCGACAACCAAATTTCCCTAAATATCAGATTAGTTCTTTTGAAATCCTTTGAAATTCTGAACAGGGCAATATTGGATATCAACCTTTTCTATCCATGCATGTGATGGACCTTGTTTACATGCTTGAATAAATAATTCCAGCAATTCGGAATGGCCTTCGGCTTCGACATACACATTTCCATTCATCTGGTTTTTTACAAAACCGCTAATACCAAACTTTTCAGCCTCTTTCATAACAAAATACCTGAAACCGACGCCTTGTACGTGACCATGGATGGTTAGGATTACGGATCGTTTCATAGTATAAACATTTTGTAAAACGTATGTCCTGAATTAAAATTCACAAATTATCTCTACTCTGATATCCATGTTCAAAATTCGAATTTCGCAGTATGATAATTACTATTCGCCCCTATTTTGTCGCCTTATCGCCCCTCGCCATTTCGCCCCTCGCCTTGTCGCCCCTCATCACATATTCAGTCTCCGTGTGATCAATTGTTCCACCACAAGAAACAGTTTTTGCGGCGAAGCTGTACGCCAGGGCAAAATATCAAAGTTTCCACCCATCGCCATATAATAATCCAGGTGCCCGGCTTCGAATTCCTGAATTACATGGCCACGGAAATTGAGGCAAACGATCCAGCCGTCTTCCAGTTCATCAAACCATTCCTGGTAATAATCGTTGTCGGAGTAATGAAAGTTAAGCACATTTTCGCCAATCAGAATGTATTTTGTGATACTGTTTTCAAGCAAGGTTTCTATTACATTGCGGTAGAGAAACATAATATCGTTGTACAGACAATCGTTCCACTCGCCTATTAATTCAATAATGCAATATCCTTTTTCATAATCGGTAAAAAGCAATTTCACATACAGGGTTTCGGAACCAATGTAATCCCATTGCGGATGAATAAGATAATTATAAACCTTGCCGGTAAATTCAAATTCACTGTATTCACGCCCGTAAAAAGGGGAGCGCTCATCCTCAGAAGCAAGGTAAAGGCTGTGCCAGTTATAATAGGGTTCAATATCGTGCATAGATATCCTGGAATTTCGTTAAAGGGATAGGGAACCGGATAAGTTATTCGTTATTCGTTGTTCGTTGTTCGATATTCGTTATTCGTAAATCGTAAATCGTTATTCGTAAATCGTAAATCGTAATTCGTAATTCGTAATTCGTAAATCGTAAATCGTAAATCGTAATTCGTTATTCGTAAATCGTAAATCGTAAATCGTAAATCGTAATTCGTAATTCGTAATTCGTTATTTTTTGTTCTTTATTCAGTATTTGCTATTCACTATTCACTGTCATTGGTAGCTGTCATTGCTAGTTGTCATTGCAAACGGAGTGAAGCAAAACGAAGCGACACTATTCACTTATTTCTTAAACTCAGGCGCAAGAGTATACGACCGGGTAGTGGAATAAGCAGCAAAAAAACCTACAGCTCCATTGTTAATATTCCCCTTAACATTGGCCGAAGGACCACTGAACAATGGATTTGAACCACGCAGCTCAGTCTGGGCTTCTGTTATAAAATTAAAATATTCCTTTCCAATACTGTTTACTTCTACCGTTACTGTGTCACCGGGTGCTAACCCATCCCTGACTGAACCCTGCTGAAGGTAGGCAACGGTAGCTCCATTGGTATAGTTCCCGTTGAAGAATTTATCATCCGTAACAAACCACTCATTTAAAGTATCGGTAAGTAACATACGGTTCTTCAATATCAGGAAACGGTAAAAATCAATTGTCGGAGGTTCCTGCACATAACATTTCACTTCCCAGATTCCATTTTTAGCCCAATCGGGATGAAAGAGCAGACTTACCGAATCAAGAGGGACAATCGGATTTAGTTTTGAAATGGCTGTATAGTCAGTATATCCGCCTATCGATTTTTCAAGTTTGATGCTTAATGTATAAGTCTGTCCGGCAACACCATAAACGGAAGGTTCAGTCCGGTATACTCCTGCTGAATCTTCGTGCAGGTTAAATGTTTGCGTACCGTCCGAAATACTAAGCTGTGCACCAGAAACCATTGGAGCAGGCTCGTTATAGTAATAACTGGAAGTTGTACTGAGTATAACGGTTTGAACCATTGTATCGGTGGTAATGGAACCTTCAACGATTAAACGGGTGTAACTATCATCCAGTTGAATATCAATTTTTTCGGTACAGGAAAATACCAGTATCGTAAGGAGGAAAATTATTATGATTGATTTAACGTATCTCATGTGAGAAAAAAGGGGTTAGGTTTTTGGGATTTGGGGTTGGGAAACAAATTTATATTTAAAGGCGTAGAGACGCGATGCCTCGCGTCTCTGCTCGCCAAAAAATTAAAATTTGTATTCATATTTCCCCAAACCATAAACATTAAAATTTGAAATTATACGTCAATGCCGGAATTACAGCAAAAAGATAAGTTTTTTCAGCATAAGTAACATTTGGATCCACAGCATCCTGGGTAAAACTGATTGACCATGCATTATGCCTGTTATAAGCATTATACACGGACAGATTCCATTCTCCATGCCATTTTTTACCTGCTTTATTCTTTCCTTTGAGCGAAACTGATAAATCCATTCGATGGTAATCAGGCATCCTGTAGGCATTGCGGTTGGAGTAAATAGGGATAACAGCATTCCCGATAACTGCCCTGCCAGTTGGAAAAGTGACAGGAAGGCCTGTTGCGTAAACCCAGGTAGCTGAAGCTGAAACCCGTTTAGAGAAATCATAATTCAAGACAATATTAACAGCGTGAGGTTTATCATAAGGGGCATTATACCTGTTGCCACTGTTAATTTCGGGAATTACGCGAAAAGCCCGTGAATAAGTATAACTTACCCAACCGGTTAGAATTCCTTCATTTTTCCTCAGCATGGTTTCCACACCGTACGAGTATCCTGTACCAATACGCAATTCTCCTTCAATATATTGATTTAGCAGCAATGACGCATGATCGCGGAAGTCAATTACATTCCTGTATTTTTTATAATAAACTTCAACGGAAGCTTCATACATATTTTTGTGAAAATTCCGAAAATATCCCATCGCAACCTGGTCACAAACCTGCGGTTTTACATTTGGAGTAGCCGGGAACCAGATATCGAGCGGAGTTCCGGCAGTGGAGTTTTGCGCAAGCGTTAGAAACTGTGCCGCATGTGAATAGCTACCTTTTATGGATGATATATCATTTACCAGGTATGTAAAAGCAAAACGTGGCTCAAAGCTGGCATATGAATTAAACAAATCGCCTTTCTTATATACTGTGCTATCAATTGGAGTATAGTCCTTGTCATAATTATAATAGGTTCCCGGACCAATATTCTGAAACAAAGCGAACCGGATTCCATATTTAAGGGTAAGTTTCGGATTTAGCTTGTATTCATCCGATCCATAAAGGCTGTGTTCAAGTGCATACTCAGCCGGTAATTTAAATTCGGTAAAAGCACTTTCGCTGCCCAGGCCGCTTGCCGTTCCGGGAAAGAACTCATGATACATCGTTGTAGCTCCATATCGAATCATATGCTTATCCGACAGGTAATAAGAAAAATCGAATCGCGCAGAATAATCACGCATTTTCGAAGTCCATTTAAACGAATTCGCATCACCTTCAGGCGTTCCCAGCTCATAATTATAATTTGAATAAATCAGGCTGAGATTAAAGAAAAGCTTCTTTGAGAAAAGATGGTTCCAGCGTATCAATCCGGTCTGGTTACCAAATCCCATTGATGCGAATTGATTTTTAAATGTATCGTGCCCGGCATAACCTGATAGGTACATTCTGTTATTTTCGTTGATAACATGTGTCAATTTCAGGTTCAAATCATAAAAATAAAGCTTGTTATTGCGAACTTCTTTGTCTTTTGCGAAAGGCAGGAACAAATCAGCATACGTCCGCCGACCGGAAACCAGAAAAGTTGTGCGATCCTTAATAATAGGTCCTTCGAGCGTAAGCTTGCTCGAAACTGTACCAATGCTGCCGGTTCCAGATATTTTTTTTGCGTTGCCATCCTTCATCCTCACATCGAGTAAGGATGAAAGCCTTCCGCCATAAGCAGCGGGAATATCTCCTTTATAAAGCGTGACATCCTTAATAGCATCATTATTAAACACCGAAAAGAATCCCATCAGATGCGAAGCGTTGTGAATAGTGGCTTCATCGAGAAGGATAAGATTCTGATCAGAGTTCCCGCCACGAACACTAAAACCGGTAGAGCCTTCACTGGTTGATTGCACCCCCGGAAGTAGCTGAAGTACTTTTATTATATCTATTTCTCCTAATAAGGCAGGCACTTTGCGAATGGTTTTCATATCCATTTTCACAAGACTCATTTCAGGGGCACGCACATTCTCGTCAGTACGCTTTCCCGTAATTACAACTTCGCCGAGCACTGACTCAGCTAGTGACAGGTTGATATCCAAAGTCAGGTTTTTATCAATCCTGATTTCCTTTTCCTGCGAATTAAAACCAACATACGAATAACGGATGGTATACTTTCCCGGAGCAAGACTTAACGAATAAAATCCATACATATTGGAAACAGCGCCGGTTTTCAGTTCGATGCAATACACAGTGACACCAATGAGTAATTCCCCATTCGACTGGTCGTGAACATACCCGCTCAAAGTCACTCTGGCCAGGTCGTTTTCGGCAGAACCGGCTTTGCTGACATTAGAAGTCAGAAGAAATAATATGAGTACAAAAAGGGAAAGAAAATTTCGCATAAAAGAATTAAATTCCGCAAATAAGCGGTAAACCAAATAGAATTTCTTAATGTTTACAAGTTTTTTTACCTGAAGGCAGCCATCAGAAGATTGATATCCTGGAAAGGAAGATGAAATGAATCGCTGAGATATTTATTAGTTGAAATGCCATTGTAAAGATAAGCGCCCTGGCGGATTCCGTAATCGGAATGCAATACCTTTTCAACGCCGCCTTCTTCGCCAAAACGCAGGAGTATGGGCGAAAGAAAATTACTTAATGCATATGAGGCAGTATGAGGCACTTTCGAGGCAATGTTCGGCACACAATAATGAGTTACATCGTATTTCTTGAAAACAGGATTACGATGGTCAGTTACTTCAGAAGTTTCGAAACACCCGCCCTGGTCGATGCTAACATCAATAATAACTGCTCCGGATTTCATTTGCTGAACCATATCCTCGGTTACAACTATGGGTGTGCGTCCATAAGCAGTATGTATTGCGCCAATAACCACATCGGCCGAACGTAGCGCGTTCAATAACACACGTGGCTGAATCATCGAAGTATAAACCCTGGTATTCAGGTTATTCTGGAGACGGCGCAACTTATAAACGGAATTATCAAAGATTTTCACGAAGGCGCCCATTCCAAGAGCGGCCCTTGTCGCGTATTCGCCAACAGTGCCTGCGCCTAAAATAACAACCTCAGTAGGAGAAATACCCGAAAAACCGCCAAGCATTTTTCCCCGGCCATATTCGGGGTTGCTCATATATTCGGCGGCAACAAGCATAGATGTATTTCCGGCAATTTCGCTCATGGCACGGATTACGGGAAAAGTTCCGGCTTTGTCCTGCACATATTCGAAGGCCAGCGCAGTAATTCTTTTTACCAGCAACCGCCTGAAATATTCCTCATTTATCGCTGAGGTATGAATGGATGAAATAACGGTTTGCTTATGACCCATCATTTCAATTTCTTCCAGGGTAGGCGGAGCAATTTTAAGCAGGATATCAGCACCAAATATCTTTCGGGTATCGTGTACAATTTCTCCACCCATTTCGGCATATTCGGCATCGGGAAAGTGAGCTGCTTTGCCGGCATCCGCCTCAATCAGCACCTGGTGTCCGTGATGAACCAGCAATCCAACAGCATCCGGATCAAGCGGTATACGGTTCTCTGAAAAAGCGCATTCTTTCGGAACTCCTATTACAAGGTTTTTCTGTCCACGCTGCACTTCAAGCCGCTCCTCCTGCGGAATCAATTGTCCTGAATGAAATATTCCCGAGTAGTTATTTTGTATCATGACCTTATCATTTCAAAAATCAGAATGTGATTGTGCGCAAATTACCATCCGGTGAAACAACGATATCTACGTGCACAGTTTCTTCAGGTAACAAATTTACAATTTTTTCGGGCCATTCCAGTAAGCAATAATTACCGCTGTCAAAGTAGTCTTCGTATCCGATTTCAAGCATCTCCGTCCAGGATTTAATCCTGTAAAGATCAAAATGATAAACGCTTCCTGAATCCGTTGTAAGGTATTCATTTACAATAGAAAATGTAGGACTACTGACAGAATCCGTAACATTTAAATATTCGCAGATGGATTTGATAAAGGTGGTTTTCCCGGCACCCATTTGACCATGAAATGCGAAAATCCTTTTATCCTTATGATATTCAATCAGGGCAGAAGCAATTGATTTAAGTTCAGCCGGTGATTGACAAGTGTAAATTTCTGCCATTTTTAACCGTTAAATTATTTTTGTTTTCAGTCTTTCTAAAAAATAAAATTGGAAAAGCCGGAAAAGAGTAATGCAAAGTGTTTTGATTCAACAATAACAAACAAACCCAAGCTATTGTTGCGACATCAATCTTCATGTCAAAAGACGATCACAATACATTCTCCTCTCCTACTGTTCCGATATATTTCAATTTCAAAATTCCGGCCTATTTTGCTTTCATGTATATAAAAGGTATCATTAGTTCCTCCATCGAAATGCCTCCATGCTGTATGGTATCGCGGTAATACGAAACATAGTGGTTATAGTTGTTTGGATAAGCGAAGAAATCAACGCCCCGGCAGAAAACATAAGCAGAGCTGACATTCGTCCGCGGCAGAAATGCTTCAGCAGGATTTTTTACCTCAAACACTTCATTTTTATTAAAATTCAGACTTTTCCCGTTTTTATACCTAAGATTGGTATTCGTGGTTCGATCACCAATAACCTTTACCGGGTTATTCACTCTGACCGAACCATGATCAGTGGTAATGATCAGTGGAATTTTCTTGGCGGCGAGGAATTTAATAATATCCATCAGCGGAGAATGTTCAAACCAGCTTACCGTTAGTGAGCGGTAAGCGGCTTCATCATCAGCCAGTTCGCGTATTACTTCCATCTCGGTACGGGCGTGTGAAAGCATATCAACGAAATTGTAGACAATTACATTGAAACGGTTTCCCATCAGGTTGGGTAGCGAATCCAATAACTTGCGGCCTGCTGTAAGGTTCAGGATTTTGGTGTAGGAATATTTCACATCGTGACCAAACCGCTTTAAATTTTCACCCAGGAGTTCTCCTTCAAACTGGTTTTTACTGCCTTCCTCATCTTCATCCACCCAGTATTTTGGATATTTCTTTGCTATTTCACTTGGTAGAAGCCCTGAAAACAAAGCATTGCGCGCATATTGCGTTGTTGACGGCAATATGCTGTAATATAAATCGTCCTGTTCAACGCGGTAATATTCCTCAAAAATCGGCTGCAGCATTTTCCACTGATCGTAACGAAGGTTATCGATAAGAATCAGGAACATCGAACTATTTTCTTTTATCAGAGGGAAAACTTTTTCACGCAGCAGTGTATGCGACTGTACAGGTTTTTCAGCAGTTCTGCCATTCAGCCAGTCGAGGTAATTACGCTCAACATATTTGCAAAAAACCTGGTTGGCTTCATCTTTCTGCGAACGCATTATATCGACAATCCCCTGGTCCTGGGCTTTTTCGAGTTCGAGTTCCCAGTAAACAAGTTTTTTATATACTTCTGTCCATTCGTTAAAATCAAGCCGGTTACTGATCTCCATTCCAATGTTGCGGAATTGCTGCTGGTAAGCATGCGTGGTCTTCTCACTTACAAGCCGTTTGTTTTCCAGGTTTTTCTTTACACTCAGCAATATTTGTTTCGGGTTAACCGGTTTTATCAGGTAATCGGAAATGCTGGCGCCTATGGCATCTTCCATAATATGCTCTTCCTCACTTTTCGTGATCATAACCACGGGCAAGTTAGGATAGCTCGCTTTAATTATTGAAAGAGTTTCTATACCTGACAATCCAGGCATGTTCTCATCGAGAAAAACGATATCAACTACTGTGGCTTTTAAAACGTCAATTGCTTCGTCACCATTGTTGGTTGTAAGCACATCGTACCCTTTGTCCTTCAGAAACATAATATGAGGTTTCAAAAGGTCAATTTCATCGTCAGCCCACAATATTACTCCGTTTTCCATTTTTATTATTTTTAAAATATAACAATCCGTAAAGGCATTTGTTATCTTTGCAAACATAGCCGTTAGCTACATGTGGCAAATTCCAATCTGCACTTTGTCAGCTCTCCTACTAATGCGAAAACAAGTTGTTTTATTGTGCCTTAAGGTTAATAAGCGAGTCTTTTATACAAATTTAACAAAATAGCGTGGCAACAGCACCGGCCTTTAAACGAAAAATAATAAATGATCCGCTTTATGGCTTTATTACCATTGCTGACAAGCTGGTTTTTGATATAATTGAGCATCCGTTTTTTCAACGGCTCCGCAGGATTGAACAATTGGGACTTGCTTCAATGGTTTATCCCGGAGCACTGCATACCCGGTTTCATCATGCCATTGGCGCGATGCACCTGATGGGGCAGGCGATAGAAACATTACGATCAAAAGATTTTCAAATTTCTCCTAAAGAAGCTCAGGGGGCTACACTTGCCATACTATTGCACGATATCGGGCATGGACCATTCTCTCATGCGCTTGAACACCATATTGTTCATGATATTTCGCATGAAGAGATTACACTCATGTTCATGAAAGAGCTGAATTCAGAATTTGATAACAAACTTGAAACAGCTATAGAAATTTTTTCAAATACCTATCCGCGTAAGTTTCTACATCAACTTGTTTCTGGCCAGTTGGATATGGACAGGATGGATTACCTGATGCGCGACAGTTTTTATACCGGCGTAAGCGAAGGAGTGATCAGTACCGACCGTATCCTGAAAATGCTGACGGTTGTTGATGATGAACTGGCGGTTGAACTAAAAGGCATTTATTCCATCGAAAAATTCATTGTTGCCCGCCGGCTCATGTACTGGCAAGTATACTATCACAAAACAGTTCTTGCCGTCGAGTATATGCAGATCAGCATTCTGAACCGGGCAAGGGCACTTGCAACTGAAGGGAAAGAGCTGCCTGCTTCAAAATCGCTGATGTTTTTCCTGAGCCGGCAAATCGGGGAAGCACAATTTATTGCTTCGCCCGAAATACTATCGATATTTGCTTCACTCGACGATTATGATATCCATTGTGCCATAAAACAATGGGCTTCATATCCTGATGCCATTCTGAGTTCATTATGCAAGTCATTACTTAACAGGAATCTTTTCAGGGTTGTAATTACATCAACGCCTATGGAAGCAGAAAGAATTACCGAAATAAAAAACAGGATAAGCGAAAAACTCAACCTTGTGGGTAACGATTACAGCTATTTTACCGGCCAGGGTGAGATTTCGAACAGTGCCTACGATCCAAATAACGACCGGATCACAATCGTAGACAAAATTGGTCAGCGCTGGGATATTTCCGGACTTTCGGAGCAACTGAATATTGCCATCTATAACAAAACTGTTTCAAAGTTCTTCACGTACTATCCCAAATGGGCTGATGAATAACTGTGTTCTTTAGGTAAGGTTTTGTTGCATAAAGGAACAGAAGTATAGGACATAGATGATATAAATACTTCTACTTTTTTACTTATCCCTTTTCTCAACCTATAACACATGTTAAATAGATGTTATAAACATGTGAAGCCCATGTTAATAATAATATCTATATTTGCAAACTTTTAAAACCTACCGGAAAATAAACCTAATTGATCCTGATGGAATTTACTGCAAAAGACATTGCCGGCCTTGTAGGCGGCACTATTGACGGAAACCCTGACGTAAAAGTAAACCGCTTAGCAAGGATCGAAGATGGCGAACCTGAGGCTTTAAGTTTCCTGGCAAATCCAAAATATTACCCGTATATCAACAGCACACGATCATCTATCGTACTTGTTCAGAGCGACTTTCAGGCTGAACAGGAACTTTCATGTACGCTTATTCGTGTTGATGATCCGTATACCGCTTTTGCCAATCTGCTTGAGATTTATGATAAGATGCGTAAAGGAAAAACAGGAACTTCTTCCCTGGCATCCATTGCCAAATCTGCAAAAATAGGAAACAATGCCTATATCGGGGATTTTGTTGTTATCAGCGATAATGCAGTGATTGGTGATGATGTAAAAATATTTCCTCACAGTTATGTTGGTGAAAATGTAAAAATCGGATCAGGCACAACACTAAACCCCGGTGTAATTATTTATTACGATTGTATAATTGGTAATGAATGTACCATTCATGGAGGATCGGTTATCGGGGCTGATGGGTTTGGATTCGCGCCACAAAGTGATAACAATTACAAAAAAGTAGCTCAGATTGGAAATGTCGTTATTGAAGACAATGTTGAAATCGGTGCAAACACCACTATCGACCGGGCTACACTTGGATCAACAATAATCAGGAGAGGTGTTAAACTCGACAATCTGATTCAGGTAGGACATAATGTTGAAATCGGGGAGAACACTGTTATAGCTGCACAAAGCGGTATTGCAGGATCAACCAAAGTCGGGAAAAACTGTATGATAGGTGGCCAGGTGGGACTTGCCGGCCATATTGTAATTGCCGACGATGTAAAAATCGGGGCACAGGCGGGCCTTGCAAGTAATGTTAACAAACCGGGAAGTATACTTCTTGGATCCCCGGCTATTGATATCAGCAGGTTCCGAAGAATTATCGCCATTTTCAACAACCTTGATAAATTATATTACAGGATCGGAGATCTTGAAAAAACAATAAAACAATTGCAGGCTGAAAAAATCAGCGACGAAAAAATCAGCTAACTAACCACTAGCTCACTTATTCCAATCTATGTTTGATAAACAACGTACTATAAAAGAGCCTGTTACTATACAAGGAGCAGGATTACATACAGGCAAACAAGTTACCTTAACATTTAAACCTGCCCCGGCAGATCACGGCATAAAGTTTTGTCGTGTCGACCTCGAAGAAAAACCTGTAATTGATGCTATTGCCGATTATGTTGTTGATACTTCACGTGGCACAACCATTGAATTCCAGGGAGTACGGCTCGTTACCATCGAACATGTGATGGCTTCAGTTGCCGGCTTAGGTATTGATAATGTGCTGGTAGAGGTTGACAGCGAGGAAATGCCAATTATGGATGGAAGCGCACGTTTCTTTGTGGCTGCCCTCGATGCTGCAGGCATTATAGAACTTGACGCTCATCGCGAATATTTCGAATTCCGTAACACACTTACGTTAACGGATGCCAAGCGCAAAAGTGAAATGGTGCTGGTGCCAGATGATAATTTCCGCCTTTCGGTGATGATTGATTTTGAGACCCGTATCCTGGGCACTCAATATGCGTCGATCGCTGATATAGAGGATTTCAGGAAAGAAATTGCTGACTGCCGCACTTTTGTTTTTCTGCACGATCTGGAATTCCTGATTCAAAACAACCTTATTAAAGGTGGTGATGTAAGCAATGCCATCGTTTTTGTAGAACGTTTGCTCAGTGAAGAAGAGCTGGATAGTCTGGCAAAGCATTTTAACAAACCTAAAATCACCGTTCTGAAAGAAGGCATCCTGAATAACCTGGAATTGCGCTTTCACAATGAACCTGCCAGGCACAAACTCCTGGATGTTATTGGTGATCTGGCACTAGTCGGAATGCCTTTGAAAGGACATATTATTGCTACACGCCCGGGCCATCTGGTGAATACCAACTTTGCCAAGCTTATCCGCGAGCATATTAAAAACGCGCCTAAAGGACCTAAAGTAGACCTCAACAAGAAACCAGTCTACGATATTAACGACATAAAAAAGATTCTCCCGCACCGTCCGCCTTTCCTCCTGGTCGATAAGATTATGGAAATTAGTGACAAGCAGGTAATAGGTGTGAAGAATGTTACAATGAACGAATCCTTTTTTGTCGGCCATTTCCCTGATGAACCTGTTATGCCCGGTGTACTTCAGATTGAAGCTATGGCACAGACAGGAGGTATTTTCGTATTGCATTCGGTTCCTGATCCGGAAAATTATATTACCTATTTCCTGAAAATGGAATCCGTTAAATTCAGGCAGAAAGTTGTTCCCGGCGATACACTCGTATTTGTGCTCGAAATGATTTCGCCCGTTCGAAGGGGTATCTGTCATATGCGCGGTACTGCCTGGGTTGGGGATAAAATTGTTTCCGAGGCCGAACTGATGGCGCAAATAGCACGCAAAAAGTAGAATTAACAAGTGCCTGCTGCCATATCCCTGGTTCCGGGTAATTGAGAATTGTAAGCGGGTTTATAATTGCTTGTGAGAACTTAGTTTAGTATGAGTTACTAAACCCTAAAACCTAACACCTAACACCTCAATTAACAATGAATCAACCTTTAGCATATGTACACCCACAGGCAAATGTTGCTAAAAATGTGGTAATTGAGCCTTTTGTTAACATTGAAAAAAATGTGATAATCGGTGAAGGAACATGGATTGGGTCCAGTGTTACCATTATGGAAGGAGCGCGTATCGGGAAAAACTGCCGTATATTCCCGGGAGCTGTTATTGCGGCTGTACCACAGGATTTAAAATATGCCGGCGAAGATTCAATTGTAAAAATCGGCGATAATACAACCATACGTGAATTTGTCACCGTTAACCGCGGGACAAAAGCCCTGATGGAAACGGTTATTGGTAACAATTGCCTTATTATGGCTTATGCGCATATAGCTCATGATTGTGTGGTAGGGAACAATTGCATCCTGGCTAATTCAGTAGCGCTGGCCGGACATATTTCGGTTGAAGATTATGCAATTATCGGAGGATTGTCGGCTGTTCATCAGTTTGTTACCATTGGTCAGCATACAATGATTTCTGGCGGTTCGCTGGTTCGTAAAGATGTGCCTCCTTTTACAAAAGCTGCCCGTGAGCCGGTTTCCTATGTTGGTATTAATTCAGTAGGAATGCGCCGCAGGGGATTTTCGAACGAGAAAATCAACGAAATACAGGATATCTACCGCATTATCTTCCTGAGCGGATACAATGTAAGCCGTGCGGTCGAAATTGTTGAAACCACCATGCATCCAACCGTTGAACGCGACGAAATCCTTTCGTTTATCAGCCGTTCAACCCGTGGTATTATGAAAGGCTATTCAAAATCAAGAGAATAATAATTACTGAGTTTTGGTACAATTTCCTTTTTTGTAACTAATAAGTTAATCTTACGCATTTACAAACAAATATTTGCCACAGATTACACAAATTTCACAGATAAATTTGTCTCACTTATTGTTAAAATCTAATCCATAGAACTGCTTTAAGCAGTTTAAATCTGTGTAATCTGTGGCTAAACCGACAATTAAGTAGACTGATTGGTTACCTGTTTTTAATCCAGACCTGAAAATTCCATGCATATTTCCCTGAGTAAAATTAGCAGAAAGTATAATTACGAATGGATTTTCCAGGATGTGGATTTTGAATTTGAGCAAGGAAATGCTTATGCCATTCTTGGATCAAACGGTTCAGGAAAATCAACACTGCTTCAGATTATTTCAGGGCACCTGCATCCTACGGGAGGCACATTAACATACAGCCACGAAGGAAAGAATATTGCCATCGAGGATTTTTTCAGGCATGTAACATTCAGTGGTCCGTATCTCGAACTTATCGAGGAATTTACGCTGGAAGAAATGCTCACTTTCCACAGCCGTTTCCGGAAGTTTCGCAACAATATGGATGTAAATGCTGTTATGGATGCAACAGGATTAATCCGTAATCGCAACAAGCCTATTAAATATTTCTCTTCCGGCATGAAACAACGGGTGCGCCTCGCCATTGCCTTGCTAACCGAATCCGAAGTAGTGCTTCTTGACGAACCCGCCGCTAACCTCGATCGCAAAGCCATTGAATGGTATCGTAACCTGGTTGCCACAAATCACACCGACAGGATTATTATTGTCTGTTCCAATTCGCAAAGTGAGGAGCACGATTTTTGTACCCAATCCATAGTTATTGATGACTATAAAAGAAATGGCAAATAGTTAGCCCTTAATCAAAAAACGTTATTGCCATTCATACCAAAACTCTATCCTTCTCAAATTAACCCAGCGGCACCTTGTCATATTATCGCATTAACTAATTATCGAATTCTCAAATTAATTCATTTTCAAATTACCTCATTTTCAAATTATAACATTATCAGGAAAAAGTGTACTTTTGCACCCATTTTAAAAAAGAGTAACCATCATACTAATACCAATTTATGGCAACAACGGCTGAATTCCGCAATGGACTATGCATCAACTTTAATGGCGATCTCTACAAATTAGTAGAGTTCCAACATGTAAAACCCGGCAAAGGCCCTGCCTTTGTCCGTACAAAACTCAAAAACCTGAAAACAGGTAAAGTTATCCCAAATACTTTTACAGCCGGCGCTCCTATTGATGTAGCCCGGGTTGAACGCCGTGCATATCAGTTTCTTTACAAGGACGACAACGGATACAATTTCATGAATAACGAGACTTTCGACCAGATTTCGATAGAAGAAGAAATGGTTGACAATTACCCGTTCCTGAAAGAAGGTCAGGGTGTTGAAATTATGGTGCATGCCGATACCGAAACACCGCTTACCTGCGAACTTCCTGCTTTTGTTGAACTTGAAGTCACGTATACAGAACCCGGTTTTCGTGGAGATACAGCATCAAACACATTGAAAAAAGCCACCCTCGAAACCGGCGCTATCGTTCAGGTACCTTTGTTTATTGAAGAGGGAACAAAAATCCGTATCGACACCCGTACAGGAACCTATTTCGAAAGAGTTAAATAATACCGCTCCGGAAATTACTTTGTCAGCTAAAATAAACATAACGAAATCACTGCGTTTTTATGAAATTACCTGCACCAATTGCACTCTCTGAAATAGCAGCCTTTATTGGCTCGACGTTTCAGGGTGATGCAACTTTCCCTGTTACCGGAATGAACGAAATACACATGGTTATGACTGGCGATCTGACCTTTGTCGATCATCCGAAATATTATTCCAAAGCTCTGTCATCGAAAGCCACAACTATAATTATTAACCAGAAAGTCGAATGCCCCGAAGGCAAAGCACTTTTGTTTCATGACGATCCATTTGCAGCTTATGTATCGCTCGTAAACAAATTCATGCCATTTGTACCTTCACCTTCCGCAATCAGCCCAACCGCGGTTATCGGAGAAGGAACGGTTATTCAGCCCGGAGCATTTGTTGGAAACAATGTTATTATTGGCCGGAACTGTATTATTCATTCCAATGTAAGCATCTACGATCACACCATAATTGGTGATAATGTAGTAATACATGCCAACAGCGTGCTGGGAGCTGACGCGTATTATTTCCAGCGCAAACCCGAAGGCTACCGCAAATTTGAATCATGCGGGAAGGTGGTTATACACGATAATGTGGAAATTGGTGCTCTCTGTTCCATCGATCGTGGCGTATCAGGCGATACGGTAGTTGGTAAAGGCACTAAATTCGATAATCATGTGCAGGTAGGCCACGACACGCATATTGGCGCAAACTGCCTGATTGGAGCTCATACCGCTATAGCCGGAGTTACCCGTATTGAGGATGATGTGCTGATATGGGCAAAAGTGGCTATCAATAAAGATCTTGTAATCGGCAAAGGATGTGTTATCCTTGCCACATCAGCAGTAGATAAATCGCTGCCACCCGGAGGAACTTATTTCGGAATTCCTGCCATCGAAGCACGAAAAAAATGGAAAGAACTTGCGATACTTCGTAAACTACCCGAAATTTACGCTAATCTTAAATAAACCTCAACCAATCAATCGAAATACCTTCTGTTCTTCAGGGGGTATTTTTTTTTGCCAGGTGTTGAGCTAAGTAATGAGAATAATATAATGTCGTATTATTTTGGTTATGTGAAATTAAAGTTGTACATTTATCTCATTATGAGATATATGAAACTGAAAACTGAGGAGATTGAAGCATTAGAACTTATTCTTAAGAATAG
>CAIRMR010000185.1 GCA_903879715.1 uncultured Bacteroidales bacterium | reverse complement strand
TTGGAGCTGTTCCCCCGCTACCGGTAACAGTAATTAACCCTGTGTTGCTTCCCGCGCAAACTACATTTACCTGGTTAGTAATAGCAGCAATGAGTTTGGTTAGAGGTTGGGAAATAGTAACAACAGCTGATTTATAACAACCTGAAGCATCAAAAACTGCGACAGTATAAGACCCGGCTGCAAGGTTTGTAGCTGCGGCCGTATTTTGCATAGGAGTTGTGAGCCATAGATAAGTGTAAGGCGGCCTTCCTCCGCTGGCGGAAGCAGTGGCTGTACCGGTTAAATCTCCGAAACAAGCGACATTTGTATGGGTGGTTGTTACTACAACAGCAGTAGGCTGAGTAAGAGTAATACTTGCGGTTGTTACACATCCGGCAGCATCCTTAACTGTAACTATATAGGCACCGGCAATAAGGTTGATGGCAGTTGCAGTAGTTTGCACGGGAACCGAATTCCAGGAATAGGTGTAAGGAGCTATCCCTCCGCTTGCTGTAACAGTAGCTCTACCGGTTGATCCGCCCGAGCATAAAATATCAGTATGGCTGGTAATTGAAGCAGATAATGCTGTAGCTGACTGAGTAATGGTTACAGATACACTAAAAGTACAATTTTTAGCATCCCTGACAAGAACATTGTAGGTGCCTGCAAACAGGCTGTTGAAAGTGCCACTTACCTGGAAAGTTCCTCCATTTATATTATACTGATAAGGTGGTGTTCCTCCGCTTCCGGATATTGTTACTGATCCGGTAGCTGTACCCAGACAGGAAACATTGGTCTGGCTGGCAATAGTTCCTGAAACTGATGTTGCTGGTTGAGTGATTGTCGCAGGAGTAGTTTTGATACAATTTCGTGAATCCTTTATAGTTATTGTATAAACGCCAGCGATAAGACCTGAAAATGTTGCACTTGCCTGGAATAATACTCCGTTAATACTATACATATAAGCTGGTGTTCCCCCACTGCCGGCAACTGTAACTGAACCGGTAGAAAAGCTGAAACAATTAACATTAACCTGGCTTGCAAGAACAACTGCAAGATCCGCAGCAGGTTGAGTAACAGTGGCTGAAGCTGTTGCTGTGCACCCATAAAAATCAGTAACAGTCACAGTGTATGTTCCAGGTAAGAGGTTTGTGGCAGTTGAGGTGGTTTGAGCGGGGACTGTATTCCATGAATAGGTATATGATGGAGACCCGTCCGTAACACCAACTGTTACGGTGCCGTTATTTCCTCCATAACAACTCACTGGCGTGCTACTAGTAGTGAGCTTCATCGCCGCTTCATTTACAACGGTTACAACCTGTGTACACTGAGTTGAGTTGCCATTTACATCATTTGCGGTCCATATTACAGAAGTACTGCCCAATGGGAATTGTGTGGGTAGTATCGGATTACTCGAGAAACTACTGATTCCGCAAGCGTCGCTCAATGAAAGCGGACTAAATGAAATAGGATCTGTGATACTGGCACAACTGGGAATTGTCAGATTTGCGTCTGGCGGACAAATGATCGTAGGGATTTCTTTGTCAGTTACTGTCACGGTAAAACTGCAAGTAACTGATGATCCTAAAGCATCAGTGACTCTATATGTAACGGAGGTTATACCGGTATTGAAATTAAAGGATCCAAGAATATTGTTTATCCCGCTAAAGGGCGAAGCTGCTAGTGTGGCTCCGTTCATTATCCAGGTGAGGGTTGTAATGTCGCCGTCCGTATCTTCTATTGTAGCGGCAAGACCGCTTACCGCGGCTCTGCAAAATCCAGGATCAGTGTTTGCTGTTTTATTTTCCGGGCAAGTTATGGTTGGAGGCGCTGCGAGCGCATTAATGTTACTGATATTTGATTTTGTATTCCTGTTTAATAAATCGTGAAGTGAATAGAACGAACTGCCGGCAAATGAATTTAAAGATGAATCAGGGATAATGACATTCTGAGTATTACGTGTAACAGCCAACGGAAAAGTGCTCAAAGCCTGGTTTGTCAGGTTAATTGAACCATAATCTACTGTATACGACCTTGGACCGGCTAATGTCGTTGCACAAAAGGAACAAGGAATAAGTATGAATAATAATCCTATTACCTTGTTTCGGATTCGATTATATAAAGACGTCTTCATGTCGAAAGTTTTAATCTTTAACTTGATTATTCCGGAAGCAGATGAGCAGTTTGTCCTCAGATTTTAACTGAATGGTGGGTACGAGATCTTTAATATAGTTTTATAGCGTAATCCGATAATATCCATGTAATACATTAGTGAAAGCAGTTTTTTGTTAAACTGACTAATTTATGTGCAAGTTATTACAAAAAAATGCCAGCGTTAGGTGGATGCTAATAAGTTATTAAACGATTTATTAACAACTATGTATCTGTATATCAATAATATGTGAACTTATTTGTTAACACTTTTTTAGCTTATATTCATAGCTTGATAGCATATTTCAAGAATAGGTAGTCAAATCATGCAATTTTTTGATTCATGAACGTAAAACTTCTGATTACGTGATAAGTATAAAAAATCAATTAAAATTTATTGAATCAAGAGCAAGAAATTTATAAATTGAAATTTTTGCACCCGTTAACTGATAATAAATTACTTCGCTGTAAATTGGAAGCTATTCTTTGTATGACAAACTGATTCCATCACTATTCACAATTAAGAAATTTAAAATGAATTAGATGGTTCCAAAATCTGTCATCCACATTATTTAAATACAATTGTTGTTTCCAGGTAAAATTATCAGGGAGAAAGACTAGATGATTTTTACAATCCTTCACGAACTTTTAGCCTGTTTATATTGTTATGTATATTAACAAGGAATGGATAAAATTACACGACTGCAATAGTTATTGTGAAAATTCGTTTCATAATATTAAGATTCTTAATTAATTTTGCAGTGTCCTAAGTTAGAATGCTTAAAATTAATTTTGGGAATTGAACATCTTTAAATGGTTGGTACTAACTTAATGCAAATCAAATACTAATAAATATAATTTGACAATTAAAACAAAAAAAATGAAAACAAAGTTCTTTTTAATGATGGGTCTCGTAGCACTTATATTGGGGTCATCGTGTGTTAGCCAGAAAAAATACAAATCACAAATCAGCAGTTTTGAAGCGTTGAATGCTCAATACACAAAAAAACAGAGTGATTTAAATGCCTGCGAAACAGCAAAAGCCAATTACCTGAAACAAATCGAAGATCTCAACAAGCAACTAGCCGATTTGAGCAAGGAACAATCATACCTGAAAACTAATAACTCGGTAGTGTTGAATCAGCTGGAAGCTCTTTCGGTTATTTCAAGTACACAGGCTGAAAGTATCAAGAAGTCGATGGATAACCTTGGTATGAAAGATGCTTACATTCAAGGCCTGCAAACTTCGCTGGCGCAAAAGGATTCGCTCAACCTGGCTCTGGTTATGAACCTCAAAGGCGCTGTTGGCAGTATGGATGATAAGGATATCAATATTAAAGTTGATAAAGGTGTAGTGTTTATTGATATTTCCGATAAGCTGTTATTTAAAAGCGGAAGTTACGAAGTAACCGATAAGGCAAATGAAGTACTTGGTAAAGTCGCCAAAGTACTGAAAAATCAGCCTAATATGGATTTTATGGTTGAAGGCCATACGGATAATGTTCCCTTTAAGAAAGGCGATCTGATCGACAACTGGGATTTAAGTGTTAAACGTTCCACTACCATCGTACGTTTGCTTCAGACTAAATACGGCCTTGATCCTGCCAGTATTATTGCCGCCGGTCGCAGCGAATACCAGCCTGTTACCTCCAACAGTTCTGCTGACGGTAAAGCCGCCAATCGCAGAACACGTATCGTAATCTTACCGCAGTTGGATCAGTTCTTTAAATTGCTCGAAAAGAAATAGATACGGTATTACGGAATGATTTTAATTCATTCCGGTTTTGATAAATTTATCCCGAAGTATAAGCTGTTTTTAATTAACAGGGAAATACTCCGGGATTTTTTTTATCCGGAAAGTAATTTTATCCTTAAGCTATCCCTGAGATCTCTTTCAAAAGTTGGGGAGAAAATGGCAAATCCCTATTCAATGTCGTTTGGTTAAGGGTTTTGAATAAGAAAAGCGTTTAACGCAAAGTTCGTTGAGGAGGTGCAGAGAGCCACAGAGCTCTTATTCAATGGCCTTGTTTGCGTAACTCTGCGTAAATCTTTGCGGTTCAGTTCGGCAGGCTCACTGCATCGCTCTGTGGTTATTTATTTTGACATTCTCTGTTAACGACATTGAATCCTTATTCTAAAATTTTCTGTTTTTTATCGCATTCACAGTTGATTTAATTTCTTGTTCTTTTGTTATGATACTTCCACTTCGCTCAGTACAGGTTGAAAAGAACCAAAAAGTGCAGGCTTGGGAGAACGGTTCAAAAGACTGGGAAACGAAATACCCGATGCAGAAAGAGTAAAAAAAATCCAAGAGAAACTATATCAGAAAGCCAAACAAGAGCGGCGCTATAAGTTTTATATGCTGTATGACAAAATCTTTATACCGTATATGCTTCGTGAGGCCTCGAAATCAGTTAGATCCAAGGGCGGAAGCCCCGGTGTTGACGGCAACCCATGGCTAAAGTGGAACTATAAGGAGTAGAGACCTATCTGCAAGAGTTCGGGGAAGAACTTCGTAAACAAAATTGTCAGCCACAAATACTTTGATAGACCCGATTAAATATGCAATGTCGCAGGTTCTTTTGAATTCTTCTGAAGAAGTTTGCAGGAAAGCCGTATGCGGGAAAACTGCATGTACAGTTCTGACGAAGGAGCAGGGCAGGTGTTTCTATGCTTCCTGCTCTACGCTACTGTCGAAAATAGATATTTATTTGCTGCGCTTATGAGAATGCTGCACTAAGTTGAGGCAGTGAATAGTTACACTTTCTTTAAGGTGATTTTTGTGCCGGAATTTACTTTTTCTTTAAGATTCTACACAAAAGCACATCAAAATCTAATAATTGCCATATTCAAGGTGTCAAAATCTTTACCTTTGCCGCCTATGATTTCTGTAAGTAACCTTTCAGTACATTTTACCGGTGATTTCCTGTTCAGCAACGTGAGTTTCCTGATCGGCGACCGCGATCGCATCGGTTTGGTTGGGCGCAACGGTGCCGGTAAAACCACGCTGATGCGCATTATTGCCGGAATGCAGGAACCCGAAGGTGGCGTTGTTGCAAGTCCGTCGGGAAGTTCCGTTGGTTACCTGCCACAGGAAATGGCTACCGGCAGCAGTCTTAATGTACTCCAGGAAGCCATGACTGCTTTTGAAGAAGCCCGGCACCAGCACCATTTGATGGATAAATTTTCTGCTGAACTGGCTGAACGCACAGATTATGAAAGTGAATCCTATTCAAAGCTTATACAGCGACTTAATGAAGCCACAGACCGCTTCCATTTGCTTGGCGGGCAGAATATGCAGGAAGATGCCGAGAAAGTGCTTAAAGGACTGGGATTTGAACCAATAGAATTCGGGCGGCCACTCAGCACTTTCAGTGGTGGCTGGCAGATGCGCGTGGAACTGGCGAAAATCCTTCTTAAGAAACCTGACGTTATTCTCCTTGATGAGCCTACCAATCACCTGGATATTGAATCCATCCAATGGCTTGAAGATTTTCTGATCACATACAGCGGTTCTGTGGTTTTGGTTTCGCACGACAGGGCTTTCCTCGATAATGTTACCAACCGCACCATCGAAATTATGAATGCCCGCATCTACGATTATAAAGCCGGTTATTCGAGATATGTAGAACTGCGTGAAGAGCAGATGGAACTGCAAAAAGCTGCTTTCGATAATCAGCAGTCGGAGATAGCTCAAATCGAGAGTTTTGTAGAACGGTTCAGGTATAAGGCTTCCAAGGCCAGACAGGTTCAATCGCGCATAAAATTGCTCGATAAAATGGACCGGGTGGAAGTGGATGATCCGAATTCGTCGGCAATACATTTTTTATTTCCACCGGCTCCTTCATCGGGTAGGGTAGTGGTTGAATGTAAAGATCTCACTAAACGGTATGGCGAAAAACTGGTTCTGGATAAACTGGACCTGGCCATCGAAAAAGGTGATTTTGTATCTTTTGTCGGCAGGAATGGTGAAGGGAAAACTACGCTGGCAAAAATTATTGTCGGAGGCCTGGATCATGAAGGCCTTTGCAAACTTGGTCATAATGTGAAAATAGGGTATTATGCCCAAAACCAGGCTGAACTGCTCAATCCTGAAAAAACTGTTTTCGAAACCATTGATGATGTAGCTACCGGCGAAATCCGGACTAAGATCAGGAATATCCTTGGGAGTTTCCTGTTTGGTGCCGATGCCATAGATAAAAAGGTGAAAGTGCTTTCGGGTGGCGAAAAAGCCAGGCTTGCACTGGCGAAATTACTGCTTGTCCCGGTTAACTTACTGGTTCTCGATGAGCCGACCAATCACCTTGATATGGTTAGCAAGGATATCCTGAAAAATGCGTTGCTCCGTTATGATGGAACATTGATAATTGTTTCTCACGACCGCGATTTCCTGCAGGGATTAACCGATAAGATTTTTGAATTCCGCAACCATACTATCAAAACCTGGATGTGCGATATCAATGAATTTATAAAAGCCCGCAAATTAGCCAACCTCGCTCAACTCGAAGCAAAACGGACTGAACTGCAAAAAGCAGGGGAAAACCTTTCGGATAATAAACTTAACTATGCAAAGCGAAAGCAGCTGGATCGTGAAATCCGCAAGCAGGCTACAAAAGTGGAAAAAGCCGAACAGGAAATTGAAAGCATAGAAACTGAAATTGCCCGTTACGATAAATTATTGGCTGACCCCGATACACACAAGGACACAGCAAAAAGCACCCGATTATTCCAGGAATACCGGGGATTGAAAAAAGAGCTGGAACTAAAGATGGAAGAATGGGAGCAGGCGCACATGGAGTTGGAGAGGATGCAGAAGGAAGAATAGAGGAATCGTAATTTCTGATTTCTGAATTGTGATTTCTGAATTAAAATACACAACTACAAAACTCCAAGTCCCAAATTCCAAATCTCAAATTCCAAGTCGAAGACTTAGCAACTCTATTTCATATCTTGATTCAATCACAAATCACAAATAAAGAATCACAAATCAGAAGTATCTTGTCTGCCAACGCCAAGTCGCCCATCGCCAAGTCGCTCCATCGCCCCCAGCTTCTCAATAACTCAAACTTCCCGTCAATTCTCCCTCTCCATCAACCCTGCCGCATAATCACTCAGTTCTTCCATTGCTTCTTCGGGCAAACTGATGCATGAAAGATCGTGAAGGGCTTTTTGATAGTAATCATCAATCAATAGCCTTGTAAGCTGTTCAATATTCAGCTGATTGAATAATTCCTTTACTTTCGTTACTTTTTCAGTGCTTGGGAGGTTGTGGGAGGCATAAAGCTCGCGGAAATATCCAGTTTGTGAACCAGCTGATTCGAGCGCTTTCAGGTACAAATATGTTTTTTTTCCTGCAATAATATCACCGCCACTTACTTTTCCGAATTTTACCTGATCGCCATACACATCCAGCAGGTCATCTTTAAGCTGGAATGCCAGGCCTATATTAATTCCGAAATCATAAACCTGATTGCAATCATCGGTTTCGGCACCCGCAATGATAGCGCCAGTTTTAAGGCTGGCAGCTAATAATACAGCCGTTTTTAACCTGATCATTTCAATATAATCCGGAATTGAAACATTCTGTTGTTTCTCATAATCCATATCATATTGCTGTCCTTCGCAAACTTCAATAGCCGTTTGGTTAAACAGTTCAACCACCGGTGAAATAGCATGAGGCCTTGTACGAAGCATATATTTATTGGCCACTGCAAACATGGTATCGCCTGCTAAAATGGCAACATTGGAATTCCATTTTTTATACACAGTTTCCTTGCCACGCCGCAGCGGAGCTTCGTCCATAATATCGTCGTGCAGCAAAGTGAAATTGTGGAACAGCTCTATACCGATGGCAGGATTAATCGCGTCTGCGATGTCGCCACCGAACATCTGGCATGATGCAAGAACAAGCAGCGGGCGAAGGCGTTTGCCGCCATGGCCTAATGTATAGGTAATAGGGTTATACAGATCAGCAGGCGCCGATGGAAACCTGATCGCGCTGAAAGCTTCATCGATGCGAAGTTGAAGTTCCTGAATTGGGTTCATTATCCGGTATTTATTCTCTTTCGGGTAGATTCATGAGGTAATCGCCATAGCCGCTTTTCAGAAGCGGGGTAGCAATTTTTTCAAGCTGAGCTCTGTCAATAAATCCATTGCGATAAGCCAGTTCTTCAATACAGCCTATTTTCAGGCCCTGGCGTTCTTCAATTACCTGGACAAATTGCGAGGCTTGTATCAGGGAGGCAAAAGTGCCGGTATCGAGCCAGGCGGTTCCGCGGCTCAGTATTCCGACTTTAAGCTTTCCCTGTTCAAGGTAATAGCGGTTTACATCGGTTATTTCATATTCACCACGAGGACTGGGCTTTATATTTTTAGCAACTTCAACTACGCTGTTGTCGTAAAAATAGAGTCCCGGAACAGCGTAGTTTGATTTAGGATTTTTTGGTTTTTCCTCGATGGAAATTGCCTTCTGATTCTGGTCAAACTCTACAACTCCATAACGTTCAGGATCGGAAACATGATAGGCATAAACAACTCCACCATCAGGATCGTTGTTTTCCTGGATCAGTCCCTGCAGGCCGGTGCCATAAAAAATATTGTCTCCCAGGATAAGAGCAACTTTATCTTTACCTATAAACTTTTCGCCAATAACAAAAGCCTGCGCCAGCCCGTTTGGAATCACCTGCTCTGCATACACAAAGGAACAACCCAGTGAAGAACCATCTCCCAAGAGCTTTTCGAAATTGGGCAGATCGTAAGGCGTGCTTATAATCAGTATTTCACGGATGCCGGCCATCATCAATACCGACAAAGGGTAATAGATCATTGGCTTGTCGTAGATTGGCATCAACTGCTTGCTTACCGCTAAGGTAAGAGGGTGCAAACGGGTGCCGGAACCACCGGCCAGTATTATACCTTTCATGGAAAATAATTTTATGGTTAATTTAGTTTAACGAGTAAAACAGTTTTTTTAAAGGCTTTAGAGGCTATTCAATGTATGATTTTGATTTTTCTTTGAGTCTCCATTATGATCCCCATTATGGTCACCATTGCCATTTTCTTCTTCATCGCCGTCATAGATTTCGATAATCTGTTCTCCTTTAAATGCTTTGGTTATTGCATATTTATCAAGAACAAGCAACATCGAGGGTAACACCATTATATTGAAGAACATGGCAATAAACAAGGTAGTGGAAACCAGCATACCGAGTGCCTGTGTGCCGCCGAAACTGGAAACCATGAAGACACTGAAACCAAGTACCAATACGATAGAAGTATAAATCATGCTGAAACCGGCTTCGCGAAGAGCATTAATGGTTGAACGGCCAATGTCGTTTCCGGTAACTTTAAGTTCATGCCGGTACCGCGAAAGATATTGTATGGCATTATCAACCGAAATTCCCAGCGCAATGCTGAAAACAATTATCGTGGATGGTTTAACAGGAACTCCGGTAAATCCCATAATGGCGGCGGTTATAATAAGCGGAATAATATTTGGTAACATCGAAACAGCTATCATTCGAACACTCGAAAACATAAGAGCCATAAGCAGGGAAATAAACCCGATGGCAATAAGCACGCTTTCCAACAAATGTTTTATCAGAAACTCTGTGCCACGGGCATAAACAACACTGTTTCCTGTAATCTGAACATTATAATCTTCGGCAGGAAATATTTCAGCCACTTTTGGCCGTATGCTGTCGAGAAGACTGTTCATCTCTTTTGTACTTACATCCGCCATCTGGAAGCTTACCCGGGTGTAACGTTGGGTGCTATCTACAAACTGGCTCAGCATTTGTTTCTGGCCAACGGCTTTTCGGGGAAAATAGGAAAGAACAAAATTCTTTTCCTGCGAATTAGGCAGGCTGTACATTTCGGGGTTACCATTAAAATAGGCCTGTTTGGCAAACTTTGCCAGTTCAGCGACTGACAGAGGTTTTGAGAATTCTTTGTGTTGAAGGATAACATCCTGCAGCTCTTCAATTTTCTGAATGGTTGGCAGTTTCATAACACCTTTCTTCTTTTTGGTGTCGACGGATATTTCGAAAGGCATAACACCACCAAACTGATGTTCGAAAAATTTCAGGTCTTTGTACAGGATACTTTTATGACTGATGTCATCAACTACCTTGCCCGAAGTCTTCATATTGAGCATTCCGATAATTCCCACTACCAGCAGAATTCCCGCGATTGAGAAAATCCATTTGCGTTTATACTGAATGAAATAGATGATTTTATCCAATACGATACTGAGTATTTTATTATCGAGATGTTTCAGGTGTTTTTCTGTTGGTGGTGCCATGTAGCTGAATATGATTGGCAACAACAGAATGCATAGTACATATTCAACCATAATGCTGATTGCGGCTATGATACCAAATTCACGCAACATCTGGTTCGAAACCAGGATAAAAGCAGCAAAACCTGTGGCCGTAGCTGTATTTACCATGAGCGAAGCAAAGCCAATTCGTTGTACAACACGCGAAAGACCAAGAATTTTATTGCCATGCTGACGGTATTCCCAATGGTATTTGTTGAGGATATAGATGCAGTTTTCGATGGCAATAACTACGATTAGAGATGGAATTACACCCGTAAGAATTGTTATCTTGAAGCCAAACAGCCCAATTAATCCAATCGTAAAAATAATGCTGATTGCAACTACCACCAGTGAACTGGCTACCACTTTTAACGAACGGAAAAAGAAGAAAAGGACAATTGCAGCTACCAGGATGGATAGAAAAACAAAGAGAAAAAGCTCATTCTGTATCATTCGTGCCATTACCGAACGAATGTATGGTAATCCTGAATAATGCAGTTCGTGCCCGGTTTGTGCTGTGTAGGCAGCGGCCCGGGCTGAAATATTATCGGTTATGACAAGCCGGCCTTTATCATTCAGCTTTTTCTTATTCAGTGTAATAGCAAGCAGGTACGTGCTTGTTTTGGGGTTGTATAAGAGTCCCTCGTAAAATTTCTGGGAGAGAATTTTCTTTTTCAGCGAATCAGCTTCGGCCTGAGTCGTAGGTTTTGCAGGGACAAGCGGAAGAAAATCATATTTTCGAAGACTGTCATTTTTGACAATGTTAGCCGCTTTAGCAATGGACATAACACCTTCGACGCCATCGATTTTCTGCATATCCATGGTCAGATCATACCAGGCGTTGAACTCATTTAGTTTAAACATGTCGGGGTTAGTAAGCCCGATGACGAGAATGCTGCCATCTTCGCCAAAACGTTTTTTAAAAGCATCGTACTCAACCACAAGAGAATCGTCGGCGGGCAGCATGCGTGAGTTGTCGTACGAAAGTTTTACACCCGTTCCCAGCCATGCCATAACAATTGTAAGAAAACCAATAACTATCAGTATACCAGGCCGGTTACGCAGGATCAATCTAACCAGTAATTTCCACATATCTTGGTAAAAAATCAATTTGAATGAGTGGGCGAAGATACAATAATTCTTATAAATAAGAATCTGCCTATGGATAAGTAAATGTAGTCGAAAAACAGCAGAATATGTATTTCTGAAAAGATTTTTGCTTTTTTTACGGGTGCGGAAAATTTCTTCTAAACTCTTGTTCCGGATTTCAGGATCAGTTGGTTTTAATGCAATCGCAGACTGCACTTGTTAAAGTAATTTTCCCATAAAATTCTGCAATGAAGACTTTTTTAAAACTTCGTTCCAAAAATTTCATAATAATCTAAAATTTCAATTTAATATCAATCAGCTTTTTGATGTCGTTAACCAGGTCATTGCTTCTTACCTCAATTCTGAAGCCGCGTCCTTCGGCGTATACTCTCGCTGACTCGATGATGGTTTTAATTTCATTGCTAATATCCCCCGAAAGAGCTGCTTGAGTTGCTTTCTCACCAAAAACAAAAGCAGCCAGGAAAAACTTATCGCGTGGTAATAAATAGATTATAGCCCGTTTTTTATCCTTAATACGGTAACTCCAGCCATACTTTGGTCCCGGGAAATTCCATTCTCCGGTGGCTTTAGGGTAAACGTCGAAAACATATTCCCGTGTATTCATCCATACTGCGAATAATTCGTCTACTGCAGCGCGGAGTAAAAAATCATCAGGTATTTCGGCTTTGTTTGTGAAAATACTTGTGTCCATGGTGTAAGCTAAAAATTGTCCTGCTTCGATGGCTTGCTTTGAAAAGCAGATTTAAATCAACGCTTATCAGCGTAATCAATACCCTCGAAATCTTCAAGTAATGTCAGTGAATTTTTATAAACCAGGTCAGATTCATTCCTAAGCCTTTTTTCCGTGATCAACCGTTTCTGATACCGGTTGTAATAATCAAGAGCATCGTTTATGTAGCTGTTCATGGGCTTTTTCAAGCGCGAAATTACCTTCTGTGTTTCTTCGAAGATTGAATCTTTGATTTTAACCGATACTGTTTTCATGATACGTGCATTTGATACTATAAAGGTATAGTATAATTGGTTGTCAAACAATGCGGAAGTATGTCAGGTTTGAAAAAAAAGGCTGAGTGAAATCAGTAATCCATGGAGCAAAATGCTTCCATCCAGAATTCCATGGTGATAAAAAGCAAGGTTCTTGATTGCCTTGGTATTAGTAAAAATGAAAACGGTTAGAATTGAAAGTATGTAGGCTGGAAGAATAAATGCCATTTTCATATCCAGGTAGTGAAATATTGCGATTGATAAGGAAAGCAACAAAGCAACATTCGAAATATTCATCGCATTTTTTTCTCCAAATACAAGTGGAATTGTGCTTAGTGAAGCTTGAGCATCGGTTTCCATATCCCGGATATCAAACGGAATGGCTATGGCAAAAATAAAGGTAAACCGTTCAGCGAATAAGAGTATTATTTGCAAATGGTCAAAAGATTTATCCTCGGACAATACAGGAATCAGCACTGTTGCACCGGTCCATACGAAAGCGATCAGAAATGTTTTCATTCCGGGTATTTTCAGCAGCCGAAAGTTACTTTTATGTTTTCCGGGGAATGAAAACGAATACAGGAACGAAAGTATCGCAAGAAGTACAAGGAGATAAAGGATTTCGGTTTTTACAAAAAATAAAACGACAACCAATCCACCAAACGACAAAAGGATTAACGCCACAAATGTATTCAGATGTTCTTTAGCCCATTTGAGCTTGTCATTTTTATCGGCGTTGGGATTTTTGTAAAATGTCAGATACCGGTGCAAATTATAATTAAATACGGTTGCCAGGAAAATAACCGCCAGGTACACGTGCGCCCGGGGATCCATGCCAAGCTGGACCTGCGTCGCAAGTGTGAGGGCAAGTGCAGATAACGCAATCAGGATATTTGAATGAATGATAAAACCCACTACTTTCACAGCCAACCTTTTTAATCAGGACGATTATTCAATGTGGGTTTATAAAATCCCCATCATCTTTTCCAGGTGATGGTATTCAATTCCAAAATAAGCCTTGGAATCTTTAATCTTCTGCAAAATCTGTTCATCTTTCAGATGTATTCCCTGGCTTTTAATTCCGACAATCATCACATTTTTAGGCGTATGCGCATCAGAGATAAACTGGAAAACCTTGGTTTTATATCCAAAATATTCCAGGATCAAGGCCCGTATACCGTCGGTTACCATTTCGGCCTGGCGTTCGAGGAAAATGCCATATTTGGTAAGGAAATCAAGTTCGTTTGAGGCCTTTCCTGCTTCCATCTGCCGTCGGATCTGCTTGTGGCAACATGGTGCCACAACAATTAAATCAGCTTGCGCTGTAATTCCTTTATAAATGGCATCGTCGGTGGCCGTATCGCAGGCATGCAATGCTATCAGGATATTGGTATTGGAACTGTCGTAATTCCCGATTGTACCTTTTTGGAAATCCAGACTGTTAAACCCAGTGTTTTTTGCAATATTGTTGCATAAATCCACCAGCTCCGGGCGGAATTCAACACCGGTAACTTCTGATTTTAGTTTCAGAACATTGGTCAGGTAATCGTACAAAGCAAAAGTGAGATATCCTTTTCCTGAGCCCATATCAACCACTTTAACAGTTTCCCTGGCGGGAATTTCTTTAATCAGTGTACTTAGGATCTCAATATAGTGATTGATCTGTTTGTATTTATCCTGGGAGTTTGGAAGTACTTTCCCGGTTTCATCCGTAATTTTGAGTTCGGTGAGATATGGTTTTTCGTTTGCGCTGATCAGGCGGTTTTTACTGCGGTCGTGATCGGCAGAAGGGACAGTTAAAATGGTTGGCGCATTTTTACGGAGGATGAATTTTTTGTTGTGGAGGTTATCAAAACTCAGGTCAAAAGCCGTGGTAAATAATGTTGCCACGTAAAATTCCTGCTTCAGAAAATCGTGGATTTTTTGAATGCCTTCTCCAAACGGATAGTTTTTAACGATATCGCGGGTTTTGTACCGGTAGGTAAAACTTAGTTTTTCCTCGCCTTTTATCGCGATTCGTTTAACATAAATATTTTTAAGATTTTCTTCCTTGCCTTTGTAATTGCCTAATGATAGTTTTACGAATGTATTGTCGTTGAGACTACTTTGTACGGTAAGCATAAACTCATTTACTTTTTCGCTGAGTGGCATAACGGGGATTTTAATTCTGATTTCCAGCCTTCTGGTTTAATTTTGTTCGCAAAGCAGCAACACTTTCAGGCTGCAATAACTCATCGGCGAAGGTACATAAAAAGAGGGCCTGAAGAATTACACAGAGAGTGTGATAAAAATACACACTCAAAAAGACCCAAATTCCAAAACCCAAATTCCAAGACCCAAGATCCAAATAACAAGAAACTGTACATACTCCATAAATCCCTTTGGAATTTGTAGCTTGGAATTTGGGACTTATATTTTTTGAAGAAAATTATCCCGTTTTATCCTAAATGGCTTTCATCCTGTTATTTTTGGGATTATGTTCCACTTCGGCAAGTCCGAGAACTTCCATTAATGGAGGTACATACATGCCAAATCGACCCCGGAATCCTTTTTTCAAACCATACCAGCCACCAAGAGGGTTTTCGGGTGAGCGGCCCCAGGCTTCCACGGTTCCTTCTTTGGCGGGTTTCTGCTCATCGGCGCTGCCAAGGTCCATCCAGTCGCCGTATTTTATGAGCATAGCGTGTAAGTCGGACAAGCACCTGTAATCATAATGCAGAATAGTTGATCCAACAGTACAGACTAATGTTTCTTTGCCATCTTTTTCAGATTTGAACATCTGGTATTCGGAGGTTCCTGGCGGAGTTTTGAGTTTCCACGGATTTTCTTTGGTTCCGGCTTCAGCTGACATAACGTAAATTGTTGATTTATAATTAGTCTACAACAAAACTGGAAAGAAAATGTTGTACGGACTCAACAAATTACCATAGGCAATTCAAAATACAAGTTTCAAAGCTAATCCTCCCGGGAATGCGCTGACAAACAATTGTGGCTTTGGTTTAAAAAAGCCCGAAGGCTGAGCGTTTTTATATTTTTCACAATATTTTTTATAGTCTTTACTGGCCCTGGTGGGTTGAGTCCAGATTTGAACTTCGGTAATCACTTCATTTATAGCGAAATTAATAAGTCCGGATTGAATCGACCGGTCGAATCCCAGCCAGGTTATAAGCCCGCTACCCAGATTTACCGCGCTGGATGCTGCGTGCATTTGCCATGAGCGGCCGTCTTTTTCTCTTAGTGCGCTTTCCCCGAAAAGTTGTTCCGCTTTATTCAGTTTAATGATTCGCTCTTCAGGAGTCTCACCGGGTATCAGAGCAAGTTTGCCCGGCGCTGAAGCCGGAGTCATGGGCATTATTAATTGTCCGACTGCGCCGACCAAAGTAGTAGCCGCACCCAGGGCCATATCCTGCCTGGTCTTCAGCTTATCGCTTGTAAATACGACAGAGCCTTGAACCACAGTAGCGGCACTATAGCCGTAAAGCCAGCCATTCCACCACAGGTTTGCTGCTGGTTTTCCTGTATTGAGCACTTTTTGAATATACGCAATGCGTTCCTTTACCAGGGAATCCGGGATTTCATTCTGGGCCGAAAGCTGCAAAAACAGAAACATGAAAATGAGAAGAAAGAAAACAGTTCCGGTAGCCGATCTAACTGTTTTTAATTTGTGAGGATTGCTCATTCTTTATGTATACAAAGGGAGTGTGTTATCTTTTAAAAGTGAAAGTTTATCAAGCCGCTTTATGAACATTTTCCTTACTCATCAAGGATGATTCTTTAAGTTGTGTCGACACCAATAAACCGACTGCCATGAGCCCGATCAGCACCATCAATGGCAATGTCATTGAGCCGGTTTGAGGAGATTTGAATATATCCATCGCAAAAATAAAAGCGATGCCAGAGATTTGTCCCATTAGCAGTAACATACCATTCGATGTGCCTTCCGAAGTCGGATATGTAATTTCGGCTCCGTATTGAAACCCGATCGGTCCTGAACTAAGAAGGAAAAAACCAAGTCCTGCTCCCGAAACCAGCAATAGCCAATATGAGGTTGCAAAAGTAATTCCCACCAGGCTGATTGTAGCTCCGGCCAAGGCCAATATAATAAATGGAGTTCTTTTGCGGTAATAGTCGGAAAGTATCGGAATAACCAATGCGCCAAGTATACCGCCTGCAATCATCAGCCCGCCTGTAATCCCGGCCTGTGTATTGGAAAAACCGCGCGGATTTAATATATTCTCGATCCAGGTGGTAACGCAGTTGAATACGCCCAATCCTATAAAAAAGATAAACAACAACCAGTTAAAGTCTTTAACCCTGAAAATATTTTTAATACCATCGTAAACCAATGATCGTTCTTCCTGGTCAGGATGACAAGGAGCCGTTGGGGGGCCTTCTTTTGCAAAAACAACAAAAACCACTGCAGCAACCATAGCAATAATACCGTAAATATAAAGCATGCCGCCAATTCCCGAACCTATAATAAGATAAGGAGTCAGAATCATTCCGGCCAGTATTCCCACATACATGGCAAGCGATCCAAGCCCTGCGGCGGTAGCGCGTTCCTGAATCGGGAACCAGCGCGCGGCAAATTTTGTAATAGCATTCAGTATAAAAGGCTGGCCGATGGCAATACCAACCTGCGCCATAAGCAGAAGGTCGAAATCGGTAGTAACAAATCCACGAAGTAACCCGAAAATACCGGTAAAAGCAGCGCCTATTCCAACACCCACACGGATTCCGTATTTATCGATGATCCAGGAGGCCGGTATCGAAACCACAACAAAAACAATCATAAAACACATCGAAAGAATGCCAATCCAGATATCCGAAACTCCGTAATATTTTGTCGCGTCACTGGTTATAGGCGCAAAAGTGATCCAGAGCATCTGGTTCACTGCGACTAAAAACATATAAATACTCAGGATTGTCCAGCGAAAACGGTAGACTTTGAACGTAGTTAATATGGGCATAGAATTTTAGCTTCAGGAGGAAAAACAAGAATGATTTTGAGGTTTGGCTTATTTTGATAGAAGTTTTGCAGCTAAATAAACGCGTTAAAAGTAACGAAATAATTTTAAATCAGACCGGTATTGGTTGAAATGGATTATACCTGAACCTGATTTCCCTTTCCGATTCAGGAACTCCGTACCAGATTTTTTAAGTATTAACCGGGTATAACTGAAGGCAATGAGATGGCTGTTGCACATTTGAAACAAGCAGTTATAAAAAATAAAAACCCGTATTAACGCGGGTTTTTAGATAATTCATGAAAGATTTTTCACACTGTTTTGCTGTGCCGTAAAAGCGTGTTATTTCTTTGCAAATACCTCTATTGCTTTTTGGAAGGTCTTATCTGTTCTTAAATATATAGGGTAAAATCCTTTTGAATCAAAGAGATTACGGGCGATATAGCTCTTCATCAGTTCATTGATCTTCAGCTGCGAGGCAGCTGTTTCGGAAGGGGAATATTTGATTCCGTTCTTTTCAGCATAAGCTATGTAATCGCTGTACATGCCACTATTTACCTGGAATGTTTTATCGAATTGGGCTGCATTTTTGTAGGAACTGAATTTTGCCCGGTTTCCGTCAGTATAATCGAAAGCAAACTGATAGAGAATTCCTTTATTTACGGATTCGTTGTAGAATTTCAACGCTATAGTACGCTCAACCGGCACAAATATATCAGGCATAATTCCACCGCCGCCATAAACTGTTTTTCCACCTGGGGTTTTAAATTTCAGGGAATCATTCAGTTTTATACTGTCGGCGTTGTCGAGTTCACCATCAGTCATGCGGTGGTAATACTCCATATAATATTCTTCGGCACCTGTGGTATACGGTTTCTGGATGCTGCGGCCGGTTGGAGTGTAATAACGCGCAACGGTAAGTCTGAGTGCCGATCCGTCGCTAAGCCCGATTTGCTCCTGTACCAGACCTTTACCAAACGAACGCCTGCCGATAATGGTTCCCCGATCGTTGTCCTGTAAGGCACCAGCCACAATTTCGCTTGCCGAAGCCGAACCTTCGTCAATAAGTACAACAACAGGTAAATCTTCCCACAAGCCATCAGCACTGGATTTAGCAATCTGTTTCGGGCGGTGTAAACCCTGGGTATAAACTATCAATTTGTTATCAGGAAGAAATTCGTCGGCTACAGCAATGGCTTCCTGGAGATATCCGCCGGAGTTACCGCGAAGGTCAAGAATAAGTTTGCGGATGCCTTTCGTTTTTAAGTCGGTAAGCGCTTCATGTAGTTCGTCGCCTGTGGTGGCACTGAATTTACTAAGTTTTATATACCCGACTTCCTCATTTACTGGATAGGAAATATCAATGCTCCAGGTAGGAATAACACCGCGCGTGATTGTAAAATCATTCAGTTTTTTCAAGCCTCTGCGGAATATACTAACAGTTACCTTGGTATCTTTTGGCCCTTTAAGTAACTTCATTACCTTGTCGTTCTCAAGCTTTATACCGGCAATATTTTTGCCGTCAACTTTCACAATCCGGTCGCCAGCCAGCAAACCGACTTTCTCTGACGGTCCGCCCGGAATTGTATTGATCACCATTACCGTGTCATGCTCAATCCTGAATTGTATTCCAATGCCTTCGAAATTGCCCATTAAAGGGTCGTTGGCTTCGGCAAAGTCTGAAGCCGGAATATATACTGAGTGTGGATCCAGGCTTAGTAACATGCCCGTTATTGCTTCATCATTGAGCTTTTTGGTGTCAACACTATCCACATAATTCTTGTCAATAAACCTGATCAGTTCACTCAAGGTGTTCTGTCCTTTCATGCCATTTAACAGCAGGTGATTCTGGACAAATGAACTTCGCATCATGTAAAATCCTGTCAGAATTCCGACAACAAGCACAAGAGCAAAAGCAATGGGTAAAAAAACATAAGAACGGCGATTATTTTCCATCTGGTGATTTTGGGTATTTTAATTTAAGGATTACTATTTTGAATCAAACGGCAAAAGTAAGAAGAAAGTGTGTAGGGGAAGGAGTAGGGAGTAGGGAGTAAGTATTAAGGAGTAAGGAGAAGGGAGAAGGGAGAAGGGGAAAAAATCAGGGAGGTTTGCGGCTTGGCATGAAAAAAACGACTAAGCTGCTATAATTAATAGAGTAGGTGAAATTTACGATTTACGATTTACGATTTACGATTTACGATTTACGATTTGGGTCTTGGAATTTGGAATTTGGGTCTTGTATTTTGGGTCTTTTAATTCCCACATCCCACATCCTTACTTCGAATATTTCACCGCAGCCTCCTTCATCGTAAATGCTGACCAGTTAATTAAAAGACGTTCAACTTTTTCCTGGCTGTAGCCTTTATCCTCCTCAAGATATCCGCTGTCCTGGGTATGAAGCACTTTGCCTGTTCCATCAAGAATTACGAAAACAGGGAAGCCAAAACGTTGAGGATAACCAAGTGTTGCAAGTAGTTCATGATTGTCGTTTTCCTTGCTGTAATTCACTTTCACCACTTCATAATTTGCCTTTATGAGACTATCAAGTTTCATGTTTTCGACAGCCATTTTGTGAAATCTCACACACCAGGAGCACCAGTTGCCACCAATCTGAAGAAACACATGCTTGCCTTCAGCCGAGGCTTTGGCTACCGCTGCTGCGACTTCTTTTTTCGCGTCTGCATCCGGATTATAAATTTTTACGGCTTGTTGTGCTGATACGCTTAGGCTCAGAAGCCCGATGATTAAGGTGAGGGTAATACTTTGCTTCATTATGTTTTGATCGTTATAGTTTCTATTCAGGCTTCAAGATTAACAGATTAACTGCAATAATGACCCCTTCGGTATACAAATTTCCTGTTAAAAATTCACAATTGCAAAGGTATAAAGTCCAGGCATGTGAAAAGGCGTTAATGCTTTTTCTAATTTTGTCTTTTAAAGATTTGACGTTTTCAAAATTAAGGAACAATGAATCTGATTATCGATACCGGAAATACATTCACCAAACTCGCTTTGTTTCAGGGCAGGGAGATGGTTGCATTTTTAAGTTTTGAGGGTGTTGATGAAAAACAGATCATTAAGTTCTGTGAGTCAAATTTATTGATCAAGAATGCGATACTTTCATCCGTAAAGGAGTATCCATCAGGTATTGATGCTTTTCTGACTGAAAACTATTTTACAGTTTTGTTTAGTCATACCACATCAATTCCGGTAATAAATAAATATTGTACACCTGAAACATTAGGTAAGGACAGGCTGGCAGGGGTTGTTGGGGCACAAAAAATACTGCCCGCAAACGATATCCTGGTAATTGATGCCGGAACAGCCATTACCTACGATTTTATTACGGCTTCGGGTGAGTACCTGGGTGGTTCCATATCACCGGGAATAGCAATGCGTTACAAAGCTTTAAGTACATATACCGACCGCCTACCCTTACTCAATTATTATGAAGATGCAAAACTGACCGGCGATGATACATCCACAAGCATATATTCAGGTGTGTTGAACGGTGCAGTAGCAGAAATGGAAGGGATCATTCAGCAATACCTGAACTTATATCCGGGCATTAAAATCATCATTACCGGCGGTGATCATAATTATTTTGATAAAAGATTAAAAATTAAGACCTTTGCAGCCCCCAACCTGGTTCTTGAGGGTTTAAACCTAATACTCGATTTCAACATTGAAACACATTAAAGTTATTCGTAATCTTATCCTGGCTGTAGCCTTTTTTTCTTCTGCTTTTGTTGCTAAAGCGCAGGTTAGTATTTCTTCCCCGTATTCAATTTTTGGGATTGGTAATTTGTACGGCGTCAGCAGTCAGAACAATATGGCGCTGGGAGGAGCCTCGACTGCATTCAGCAGTCCGTATTTTATTAACCCTGCGAACCCGGCTTCTTACATGGCATTCGATACTAACAGTTTTGTTTTCGACGCTGCTTTGAATCTGCGCTCAGGAACTCTGAAAACCATTGATGCATCTCAAAAAACCAGGTTCGGATCATTGTCCAACCTTTATTTTGGTTTTCCGGTAACAAAATGGTGGCGGGTCAGCCTTGGAGCAATGCCTTATTCGAACGTGGGTTATGATATCGAAAGTAGCCAGGTGTTAACCAATATCGGTAATATGGTAAGTGTCTACAAGGGATACGGAGGCATTAATAAAGCTTATTTTGGCAGCGCTTTTTCACCTGTTAAGAATTTATCTGTAGGTGTTAACATGTCATACATCTTTGGTAATATCGTTAAAGAACGCGCTACAACTTTCCCCGATTCAGCATACTACATCAATACCATGATTAAAAGTACAGTCAGGCTCAGTAAAGTAAATTTCGACTTCGGGCTGATGTATCATATTGATATGAAAGAAGGCAGATTTATGCAGTTTGGTTTGACGTATAATCCAAAACAATCGGTTGACGGAAATTCTGAAAAGATTGCCTATTCATATACCTGGGACTACACAAATGACCTGGAAGTAGTTAAAGATACCGCCAGTCTAGAGACAGGCACTAACGGAGTAGTTGTATTGCCTACCTCAGTGGGAGCCGGATTTATGATCGGAAGCAATAACCGCTGGTTTGCCACAGCAGATGTTAACTATCAGAAATGGAGTGAGTTCCGGTACCTGGGCGACAATCCCGGTTTAAAGGATAATCTCCGTGTTTCATTGGGCGGTCAGTTACGTCCGTCTGCGGTTGATATGGGAAAATACTACCAGCGTATTAACTATCGTGCCGGGTTCAGGTACGAACGGAGTTATCTTGAAATCAGGCAAACTCGGATTAACGATTTTGGTGTAAGTTTTGGAGTAGGATTACCAATGAAGAAGTCCAGGTCAACAATCAACATAGCCGTTGAACTTGGCAGGCAAGGTACTACCGAAAGTGATCTTATTCAGGAAAACTATATGAGGCTGACCATTGGAACTTCATTACAGGAACGCTGGTTCCTGAAACGGAAGTTTAACTAGAGTTCTTTACAGGCTCAATATTTCATTATAAATGGCAAAAAGTAAGGTTTTACTTGTCTTAATAGCAATAGTGGCATTTTCAGCCAGTCAGCTTAAGGCACAGAAAACATTTATGAAATACGGGGAGGATAGTATTACATGCATCACTCACACCTCTCTTTACCGCGAATTTTACAAGCAGAAAAACATTGAAGACGCATTACCGCATTGGAGATGGGTTTTCAACAATTGCCCATTAGTAAGCCAGAATGTATATATCGACGGGGCTAAGATCATTTCGGCAAAAGTTAACGAAGCCAAAGATTTCAGCACACGAAATGCCTATGTTGATACACTGATGATGGTATTCGAAAACCGTATCAGGTATTTTGGTAATTCTCCAACCAGCAGAACCGGTATGGTTTTAGGCCGGCAGGCTATCGAACTTGAGAATTACAGGCCAACAGACACCACCAGGATTTACCAGTGTTTGAGGAAGTCGGTTGAGAGCGAAGGCATTAACAGCGATGCACTTATTGTTTCACGCTATTTCGTTAATGTAAATAACCAGGTCATCAATGGACGATTCCCGGCCGATTCAATCGCTGAAGTTTATGACAGGCTTAGCAATCTTGTTGATCAGAAGCTGGAGAATGTTAAAGATGATACTGCCCAGGCAGGCAAGTGGCTAACTGTAAAGATGATGCTCGAATCCCAATTTGAGCCTTACGCCACCTGCGATGAGATCGAAAAAATTTATACCCGGAAATTCAAACAGTCGCCTGACGATATAACATTGCTCAAAAAAATTACCCGTTTGCTTGATCGTAAAGATTGTACCGACCAGGATCTGTTTTTCCAGGCTACAGCCAATTTGCATAAGGCCATGCCAACCGGGCAATCAGCATACCTGATGGGCAAACTGAGTATGATAAAAGGCGATGCCCGGAAAGCAGAAAGTTACTTTGTTGAAGCAATACCTAGCCTGGATGATGTACTGAAAGCAAAGACCTGTTACTACCTGGCAAAAATAAACTACGATCAGAAAAGCTTCAACGAAGCCCGTTCGTATGCGCTGAAATCCTTAGCAATCAATCCTGCCGACGGCAAGTGCTATATACTTATCGGGAACTTGTATGCTGCAAGTGCGTCGTCGTGCGGAGGTTCCGACGAAATTGCGTCGCGGGCTGCATATTGGGCCGCGGTTGATAAATTCATCAAAGCCCGTAATGTTGACCCTTCAATTGCTGACGAGGCTAACAAAGCTATTGCCACATATTCTTCGTACTTTCCAACCCGCGAACGATTGTTCTTTAATGAAATAAAAGAAGGTAGCGGCTACATTGTCGGTTGCTGGATTGGTGAAACAACCATTGTTCGGGCTTCACATTAATACAAACATAAAATTATTATGAGAAGGATATTGTCTGCCGCTTTTAAATATAAAATAATATCTGGTCTTTTTGTCCTCCTTCTGGCAACTATGCTTTTCTCATGTGAGAATGATATGTCGACAGTGATCAAGCTTTCGTCAAAAGATTCTATTCCTGATATAGCCATTACAAATATAAATGTAAAGCAAACTGAAATGGGGAGACTGAATTATGAACTCACGGCACCCAGGATGGTTAGTTTTCAAAAGCTTGAGGCCTATACTGAATTCCCTAACGGGCTCAGAATTGTATTTTACGACTCAATAATGCAACCCAAAAGCGAAATTACAGCCAATTACGGAATCAGCTGGGACAACAAGCGTACCATGGAAGCGCGGGGCAACGTGGTAGTCCGCAATTTCCAGAAACACGAACAACTCAATACTGAAAGCATTACATATGATCAAAATTTTAAAAAAGTTTCGACCAACGATTTTATAAAAATTACCCAGCCTGATAAAATTACCCTTGGAAAAGGAATGGAATCGGATGAATTATTCGACAACTGGGTTATTAAGGACGTCTCCACTACAATCCTTGTTGACGACGACAAATAATCAGGAAAGGATTCTTATCTTTGACAAATTGTTTGCGCTCAAAGTGTTGATAATTCCAAAGAAAACCCATACAGCTGTTTTATTTTATATTCTTACTAAGGAGCGAAAAGCTTTTTTGCAGATGAAACGAACATGACAAAATCAGCCAATTTTGACTCACAGGCGGATGATATTATTTTGTCATGGAGTTCCATGTGACCCGTAAAAAAATAAATAATAATACATGAAACGAACATGACAAAATCAACCAATTTTAACTCACAGTAGGATGATATTATTTTGTCATGGAGTTCCATGTGACCCGTTAAAAATAAATAATAACACATGAATTCCAATGAATAATTATGTGATTATAGCATTTACTCTTGCGTCTTCCGCCTTTTTCTCGGGAATGGAAATTGCATTTGTAAGTTCTAACAAACTTCGTATTGAACTCGAAAAAGGCAAAGGTTTATTATCTGCCAGGCTGATCTCGGGTTTTATACATCATCCTTCACGATTTATCGGTGCCATGCTTATTGGAAATAATATTTCGCTGGTTATTTATGGTATTGCGGCAGCAGCTATACTGGGCCCGGTTCTGAAAAATACTCTGCCGCCGGCATTGGCTTCGGAAAGTATTATCCTGGTTTTCCAAACCATACTTTCGACAACACTGATTTTGATTACCGCGGAGTTTTTACCCAAAATACTGTTCAGGCTCAACCCCAACGGCTTACTTAGCTTATTCGCTTTACCGGTTTACCTGATCTATCTTATGCTTTACCCGTTCATGTATTTTTTTCTGGGCTTATCCGAATTGATTCTCAGGTATATTTTCAGGATGAAAACAGGATCGGTGAGGTATCAGTTTACGGCAATAGATTTTGATGATTATATCCGTGATTTTTACAACCCTGCCGCGGCCCAGGTAGATGAAGCTACCGAAATGCAAATGATACAGAATGTGCGCGACTTTCATTCAACCAAAGTGCGCGAATGCATGGTGCCCCGTAACGAAATAATTGCTGTTGACGACAGCATTAAAATTGAAGAACTCCATGGGCTTTTTATGGAAACACAACATTCGAAAATCCCGGTTTATAAACAAAGTATTGATAATCTTACCGGGTATGTGCATTTATACGATCTCTTTGGTAAACCTGCCGACCTTAATACGGTAGTACGCCCTGTAATAATAGTTCCTGAAACCATCGCAGCCAGTAAGGTTCTGGATATGATGATAAGCCAGCGTAAAAGTGTAGCCGTTGTTGTGGACGAATTCGGCGGAACAGCGGGAATGGTAACGGTTGAGGATCTGATAGAAGAAATTTTCGGGGAAATTGAAGATGAATTTGATGTGGAAGAACTGCTGGTAAAAAAAGTAAGCGAAACCGAATTCATCCTGGCTGGCCGTCTCGAAATCGATTATCTGAACCAGGAGTATTCCTTAAACCTTCCCCAGGGGGATGAATACGAAACCCTGGCCGGGCTTATTCTGAATCATCACCAGAGTATTCCCGAAATCCGCGAACAGATTCAGATCGACAGGTTTACATTTACCATTCTTGAAGCGTCAGGCAGCAGGATTGATAAAGTGATGATGAATCTTGAAGGGTAACTGATTTAATGTTTGATGTCGGATGTTTGATGTCGGATGTTACTTTTATCTTGGGTATTTTTAATTATTTTTGATATTCTTCTTGGAAAATGCAAATTAAAAATCAGGACAAGAAACTATATAACGATAAGGGTTATCTTATAACACATCCCACATCTAACATCCCACATCCGACCCTGATAATATGAGTACTAACCTAGCCACAAATCCATAATTTTCAGTATTTCCAATTGTTTATTCCCATCATAATATCCTGTTTCAGTAATGAATTCCTTAATCCTTTCATTTATAATTCCTTTCATTTTTCAAATCCCTTCATAAGAATGAAAAAATATTTTTCCAACTGAGGAATTATTGTAAATTTGCACCTCTTTTTACGAAATCTATTAAATTACATACAGATGGCAATTATTGGCGAAATACGAAAACATTACTGGTTACTTGTAGCTATTATTGGCGTTGCACTTCTTCTTTTTGTGCTTAGCGATTTCCAGCGCAAGAATGGAAAACAGACCAATACAATAGGAACTGTTGCAGGTGAGAAAATTGCAATTACTGAATTCAACAAGCGAGTTGACGAAAACACCGAATTGCAGAAAGCTAACAGTAACAAAGGAAATCTCTCCGCTGAAGAAAATTACCAGGTTCGTCAGCAGACCTGGAACCAGGTAGTTAACGAAATTGTAATGAACAAGCAATATGATATGCTTGGTGTTTCCGTATCGGTTGAAGAACTGGATGACCTTATCCGCGGCAAAAATCCTCACCAGGTTATTGAACAGAGTTTCCGTGATCAGAAGACCGGCCAGTTTGAGCCTAAGCTGGTAACCCAGTTTCTTCAGAACCTCGACAATCCTGAAATGGTGACACCTGAAAATAAACAGCGTTACCTCCAGATGGAAAAGTACATAAAAAGCGACAGGCAGTCTACAAAATACAATAGCCTGATCACTAAGGCTTTTTATGTTCCTACAGCTTTTGCCAAGCGCAACTACAACGAGTCGAATACTATGGCCCAGGTACGTATTGCAGGTATTCCTTATCAGACTGTATCGGACAGCGCGGTAAAAGTTACCGATGCCGATTACGAAAAATATTATGCCGAAAACAAATACAAATTCAAACAGGATAAACCTGTACGTGATATCGACTATGTTCTGTTTGAGCCAAAAATGTCGGCAGAAGATATTACTTTGCTGAAGTCGAATATTCAAAAGGCGTATGATGAATTTATGGTTACTACCGATGTAGCTGGTTTCGTGAATTCAACTTCCGATAACCGTTACGACAGTACCTGGCACCGTCGCGGCACTTTCTCGCCCAATATTGATTCCATGCTTTTCAATGCTCCGCTTGGCCAGGTTAGCCAGCCAGTTGAAGATAACGGGATGTACAGGATATTCAAAGTTGTTGACCGCCAGGCTAAACCTGATTCACTCAAGGCCAGCCATATCCTTATTTCGTATGCCGGTACCCCGATTCAAACCGCAACCCGCACCCGTGAAGCCGCTTCGAAGTTAGCCGACAGTATCCTGAACGTTGTTCAGAAAACCCCGGCAGCATTCGAAGGCATTGCCGGTACAATCAGTGATGATGAAACAGCTAAAACAAAACTTGGCGACCTTGGCTGGTTTGCTGATGGAGCGATGGTTCCTGAATTTAACGAAGCTGTTTTAAAAGGTTCCGTCGGTGACATTAAAAAAGTAGAAACTCAATTTGGCTACCATATTATTAAAGTTGTTGGCAAAAAAGATCCTTCAACCAAAATAAAGGTTGCCAGTGTTGATTTTGGTATGGAGCCGGGATCCAGAACTATTGAGGCTTTTTATAATGACGCCAGCAATTTCTCCGCTACTAACAATACACAGGAGAAATTCGAAAAAGCAGTGAAGGACAAAGGGCTGAATTTACGAAACGCTCCCAAACTTGCCGAAAGCGATAATACCATACCCGGATTAACCTCAGCCCGCGAAGTTGTTCGTTGGTCATTTAACGAGGAAACCGAAAAAGGCACAGTATCAAATGTATTCGATGTTGAAGGAACTTATGTTGTCGCGGTTCTGAAAAACAAAGTGGAAAAAGGAATAATTCCTCTCGAAATATTAAAAGAACAGATAAAACCATCGGTAATCCGTGAAAAGAAAGCTGAATATCTTTTGAAGAAAGTAAACGATCAGTTTGCAAAAGCTAAAGATATGAATGCTGTTTTACAGTTATTCCCTGGTACTAAGATTGATACGGTAGATGTATCCTTCGCCAGCGCCAATATTCCTAATTACGGGCACGAAGCTAAGGTAACCGGACAGATTTTCTCGGCTAAAAAAGCCCAGGTTGTTGGCCCAATACAGGGCGAACAGGGCGTATATTCTTTTATTCTTGACAATATGAAAGAACCACCCGCAACCACCGATTTTGAAAATCAGAAAAAGCAAATGGCCATGTATTTCCAGAGCCGCGCGGGAATGCTCTCAAATATCCTCCAGGAAAAAGCGGATATCAAAGACAACCGACTGATATTCTATTAGAAAATAAAAATTGATTTTGGAAAGCCGCTTCAAAAATGGAGCGGTTTTTTTTGTTTATACAGGCGCAGTATTGTAGCGAGAGTTCTTTTTGGCTAAGTCCAGCATAGTGATTCTAAATTTGCTGGAAACATATCACCTTTTTCTTTTTTTTTTTTTGATTAGATAACTGAGAACTTAAGGCACTGGTATCAAACTCTTCTAATTTCGGAAAGCCTTGATTTTGTTAGTTTTCTTATATGTTATTTGATTTACGATATGCAATATAGTGTATTGTGTGATTTATTGTGTTTAATGTAATAATATACAATATAATGTATATTTGAATTGTTTAAAACCATTTTTTAAATTACCCTATACCATATTTATTTTTGTCAAAATATATGTTTTACATTTGGCCATACTTAGCATTGCAAGAATTGTATGTTCAAAATATTTTACAGTGCTATATATAATTTTCATTATTTCTAACCTACAATCTAGCTTATGAAAAACAAAAAGCTGATTACTTAACCGTGCAAAGGGCTTTGCCCCAATTCTATTTCTGATTATCGTGCTTTTTATAAAGCCTTATGCGTCATTTCCCCCTTTAATCTGTATATTATTGTTAAATTGGTTTAAAACTGATTATTATGGTCAATATTTCGGGTATATAAAGTGCGGAAATCTATTCCTGCGATTTCCACATTACGTACTTTTACGAAAAATTTCCACTTGCTATGAATAATACTGAATTCCGTGAATGGGCCCATCGCCTTGCCGACCGTATGGCCGATTATTATGAGCATATTGAAGAGTATCCCGTAAAATCCAAAGTAAAGCCGGGTGAAATATTAGCACAGCTTCCTGACGCTCCTCCGGCCGAAAGTGAAGATATGACTCAGATTATGAGTGATTTCGAAAGTATTATTATGCCCGGGATCACTCACTGGCAAAGCCCGAATTTCTTTGCCTACTTTCCTGCTAACAGCAGCTATCCCAGTATTTTAGCCGAAATGCTTACAGCTTCGCTTGGTGCCCAGGGTATGTTATGGGATACCTCTCCTGCTGCAGCTGAATTGGAAGAAAAGGTAATGAGCTGGCTCAAATCCATGACTGGATTGCCTGGTAGTTGGGATGGGGTGATTCAGGATACAGCTTCTACCTCCACATTGTCGGCTATTTTAAGCGCACGTGAACGGATTATGAATTATGGTATTAACGAAAGTGGTTTCAGCGGAACCGAGAAACTTCGGGTCTACTGTTCAACCGAAACGCATTCGTCGGTAGACAAAGCAGTTAAGATTGCAGGCATCGGCAGGAAAAACCTGGTAAAAATCCCAACTGATTCCCGCTACCGAATGGATGCAGCCCTGTTAAAAAAAGCAATTGACCAAGATATTGCAGCCGGCTACAAGCCTTTGTGCGTAGTAGCTACACTAGGAACCACGGGTTCCACTTCTGTTGATCCGCTTAATGAAATTGCAGCAGTTTGTGAGGAATCAGGCATTTGGCTACATGTAGACGCCGCTTATGGCGGAACAGCTTTGCTGCTTCCCGAATACCGCTGGATGATAGAAGGAATTGAAAAGGCGGATAGCTTTGTATTTAACCCGCACAAATGGATGTTTACCAATTTCGACTGTTCCGCCTACTTTGTAAAAGACAAGGAATCGCTGATCCGCACCTTCGAAATATTACCCGAATACCTCAAAACCGGCAACCGCGGCCTGGTAAACGATTACCGCGACTGGGGAATTCAGCTCGGCCGCAGGTTCAGGGCGCTGAAACTCTGGTTTGTGATCCGTTCGTACGGAGTAACCCAATTGCAGGAAAAGATAAGAGAACATATTAAAATTGCTCACTGGCTCGAACAGGAGGTAATTGATGATCAGGATTTCGAAATCATGGCTCCGGTTCCTTTAAGCCTGGTATGTTTCAGGCACAGGCCGTCCTGTATTACAGGAACTGAAAACCTGAACCGTATAAACGAAGCGTTGCTTCAAAGCCTCAATGCTACCGGGAAAATATTTCTGACGCATACCAAACTGAACGGGCAATATACGCTTCGGATGTCGATTGGAGGAACCCTCACTACCCAGCAGCATGTTGAAAAAGCCTGGGATCTGATCAGGGAAACTGCGACCGGCTGCGCTTAGTTGTTATTCATTTAAGTGAATCGCTGAATTTGCAATTATTGAGAACTAAATTTCCTGTTTAGAAAATCTCTACCATGCTAATAATCTGTTTTTTACAGATTTTATACCCAATATTTAATTGCTGATCCAGCATTAATACTGCTTTTATAATGATAAATGACGTACTTTTGCATTCAGTTAATGGGGTGTTCTGAAAAAATCCCCAGACTTTTACAGCAAACGACATGAAAAACAATAGCGCTTATCATTTTTTCTTCTTTTTTTATTTTGTGGGGAAGCCGGACTGATTCGTTATTGCTAAAAACTAATAATGTTAAAGTCCCGGATGATACGGGACTTTTTTTTTTGATTAAATTATGACACCTCCTTTAAAACAAAACATTATCAGTGTTGCCATACAGGGCGGATTCGGGGCTTTCCACGAGCTTGCCGCCAAAGATTTCTTCGGCAATATTCCCATTGAGATTGTTCCCTGCGAAACTTTCGCGGATGAATTTAACGCTTTACACGACAAAAAAGTAGATTGCGGCATCGTTGCCATGGAAAATTCAGTTGCCGGAAGCATACTTCAGAATCTGACTCTTCTGCGCGAAAGCGGGTTAACAATAATGGGTGAGCAATACCTGCGGGTAGTTCAAAACCTGATTGCTTTGCCGGGACAAACCATAGCTGACATAAAAGAAATTCATTCACATCCTATCGCCATACAGCAATGTGCTGTTTTTCTGAATGAACTCCGCCGCAAAGGAGTGAAAATAATTGATTCCGTTGATACTGCTCTGAGCGTAAAATGGATCAGGGAAGAAAACCTGATGGGCATTGGAGCACTTGGCAGCGAACTGGCCGCGCAGATGTATGATATGGAAATCCTGAAAAGGGAAGTTGAAACCAACAAACGCAACTTTACCCGTTTCCAGCTTATTACTGAAAGTGATGCCGTAAAAGAGCTTGAACAAATTGCCAATCAAACCATCAACAAGGCAACCTTATGTTTCTCGCTTCACCACGAAGAAGGAAGATTATCGCAGGTACTATCGGTGCTTTCATTCTATAAAATGAACCTGACTAAAATCCAGTCGCTGCCGATTGTTGGCGTAGAATGGGAATATTTCTTTTACATCGACCTTGTTTTTCCTGATTACGCACGATACCAGCAAGCTTTGGATGCAATCAGACCTTTAACAGAACAATTACAAATTTTAGGAGAATATCAAAATGGACAACGGCCACCCGAAAATAAAACCATCGAAGAGAACTGAGCTGGTTCAGGAATACTATTTTTCGCATAAACTCAGGCAGATAGCCGAAATGCGGGAAGCCGGCCTGGATATCATAAACCTGGGAATCGGCAGTCCTGATCTTCCTCCAACGGCTGCAGTAATTGAAAAATTAGGCGAATCGGCTAAATTGCCAAATGTACACGGCTACCAGAGTTACAATGGTATTCCGGCATTGCGCAACGCTTTTGCTGAATGGTACGCAAAATATTTCCGCGTAATGCTGAATCCGGCAAACGAAATTTTGCCGCTTATCGGATCGAAGGAAGGCATTATGCATATCAGCATGGCCTTTGTGAATGAAGGCGATGAAGTACTGGTTCCGAACCCGGGATACCCAACTTATACTTCTGTATCCAAATTAACAGGTGGAAATGTCTGTTTTTACAACCTGAACGAGAAACAAAACTGGTATCCTGATCTTCAGGAACTGGAAAACAGCGATCTGAGCAAGGTGAAAATTATGTGGGTAAACTATCCGCATATGCCAACAGGCACAAAAGGCAGCAAGAAACTTTTCGAGGACCTGGTTGCTTTCGCGCATAAGCACAGCATTTTATTGGTCAACGACAATCCATACAGTTTCATTCTGAATGATGAACATTTAAGTATTTTGTCGGTGGATGGCGCAAAAGAAGTGGCGCTGGAACTGAATTCAATGAGCAAATCGCATAATATGGCAGGCTGGCGTATCGGAATGGTTGCCGGGCATGCTGAATATATCCAGAGCATCGTTAAAGTAAAAAGCAATATGGATTCAGGCATGTTCCAACCCATGCAGCTGGCAGCAGTAGAAGCTTTAAAAAGCAATGAAGAATGGTATGTTGAGAATAATAAAATCTATCGTTCCCGCCGAATGCTGGTTGAAGATATCATGCGCAAACTGAATTGCACATTTGACTCATCACAAACAGGGCTATTTGTTTGGGGTAAAATTCCGTCTAAATATGCCAGCGGAGAAGAACTCACCGAAGAAATCCTTCACAAAGCACACGTTTTTATCACACCGGGAATGGTTTTTGGCGACCAGGGAAATGATTATATCCGGATTTCACTTTGTGCAAATGAGCAGATGCTGAATAAGGCGATTGAAAGGCTTTCGGGGAGGTTTGATGGTTGATTTACGATGTACGATTTACGATGTATGATGTACGATGTACGATTTACGATGTACGATTTGAGAATAACGATTAACGATTAACGAATAACGAATAACGATTTACGATTTACGAATAACGATTTACGATTTACGAATAACGATTTACGAATAACGATTAACGAATAACGAATAACGATTTACGAATAACGATTAACGAATAACGAATAACGATTAACGAATTTTACCCTGAGCGTAGTCGAAGGGAACGAATAACGAATAAGAAAGGAATCCACACAATGAAAGTCTGTATCATCGGTATCGGATTAATAGGCGGATCACTGGCCATCGACCTTAAACGTCGGGGCTATGCCAGCTCCGTAATTGGCGTCGACAATAATAAACATCACCAGAACATTGCTTTACACAGCGGGCTGGTTGATAAAATTGACACACTTCAGAACGCGGTAAAAAAATCGGATCTCATTATTTTAAGCACACCTGTTAATGCAAACAAGACTTTATTACCAGAAATACTTGACCTGATTGACGGAACCGATAAAGTAGTTATTGACATGGGTTCAACCAAGGCCGGCCTTGCCGAGGCTGTAGTCAATCACCCGAACCGGGGGCGTTATGTGGCATCGCACCCTATGGCAGGTACCGAATTCTCAGGCCCCATGGCAGCCATCGGCAAACTATTCGATTACAAACATGTTATCCTCTGCGATAAGGAACTTTCGGATGAAGATGCGCTCAGAACTATCGTTGACATGTATAATTTACTGAATATGCGAATCTCCTACATGAAGTCTGTTGACCATGATATTCACGTGGCTTATGTTTCGCACATATCGCATATCACATCATTCTCGCTGGCTTTGTGCGTTCTGGATAAAGAAAAAGACGAAGAAAACATTCTCAAACTGGCTGCGGGCGGTTTTGAATCCACAGTGCGGCTTGCAAAAAGTAATGCCGAAACCTGGGCACCTATCTTCCTGCAGAATTCCGAATACATCATTGAGGTATTGGATAATTATGTCGAAAAGATGAACCTTTTCAGGAAATATATTCTTGAGCGGAATACTGAAGGACTTACAGAACTAATGAACGAAGCAAATAAAATCAGGAAAATATTGAACTAAGGAGTTGGCACTTCGACTCCGCTCAGTGTGACAGATTTGGGGGTTAGGATTTAGGGGAACCAAATCCGGACTAATCCAAATAACGAATTGTTCTTTAATCAAAATACAAGGGGAAAGGCATCAATTTTGCTCTACCAATAACGTTTAACTAATAACCATTAACGATCAAAAACAACATGGAAACAAAACTTCAACTCGAACCTTTAGAAAACTGGAGCATATACAAAGGCAGGCCTTTACTGATTTCAGGACCATGCAGTGCCGAAACCGAAGAGCAGGTAATGGAAACCGCACGCCAGCTGGCTGCTTTAAAAAAAGTAGATGTATACCGTGCAGGTATCTGGAAACCACGTACAAGGCCTAACGCATTTGAAGGGGTTGGAACCGAAGGGCTTAAATGGCTCAAACGCGTAAAAGATGAAACCGGCCTGGCTACAGGTACCGAAGTTGCCACGCAAACTCATGTGTACGAAGCTCTGAAATTTGGGGTGGATGTGTTGTGGATTGGCGCGCGTACTTCGGCAAATCCTTTTGCCATGCAGGAAATTGCGGATACGCTAAAAGGAGTTGATGTAATGGTGCTTGTAAAAAATCCTGTTAATCCGGACCTGGATCTCTGGATCGGAGCCATAGAGCGTTTATATGCTGCAGGCATCAGGCGAATCGGAGCCATCCATCGCGGGTTTTCGGCTTATGAGAAAACAGCTTACCGCAATCAGCCTAAATGGCAGATACCAATCGATCTTCGGATGCGGATTCCAGGTTTGCCGCTGATTTGTGATCCAAGTCATATAGGCGGCGCACGGAAATACCTGCTTGAAATCGCGCAGGAAGCCATGGATCTGAATTACGACGGGCTTATGCTCGAATCCCATATTGATCCCGACAACGCGTGGAGCGATAAGAGTCAGCAGGTTACACCTGATGCTCTTTTTGATTTGCTTGGCAAACTGGTTCTTCGCCAGGCAGTTTCGAGCGACAGCAAATTCCTTGATATGCTTGGATTACTCAGGAGCCAGATCGACAGGTTCGACGAACAACTCCTGGACTTACTGGAGCAACGCATGAATGTAGCCGAAACAATTGGTAAGTATAAAAAAGACAACAACATCACAATTTTACAAAACCAGCGCTGGGAGGAAATCATAAAAAAAGTCGCGGTTAAAGGTCAAAGTAAAGGCTTAAGCTCTGAATTTATTGAGCAGATGTTTAAAGCCATTCACCAGGAATCAATTAATCACCAGTTAAAGGTGATGAATGCTGTAAGCTAAATTTTCCGAAATCACTATAAAATTATTAATCCGGGTTTTGCTTTTTGCATTGCCCGGATTTTTAATTTAATCCATAGTAAATGACACTTTTGTGCTATTGCAATGTGGCTTCTGATTGAACTAATTTTGAGTTCCTGAAAACTTAAAATCAATTAAATCTGTTAGCTATGAAAAAACTGAATATTTTATACCTTTCGGTACTTATAGGTGCCGGGCTCGCATTTGCAAGTGGCTGCTGTACACCAAATGCGACTATTGGTAGCCAGGCTGTCGCGTTACGGCCACAGGAAACAAATATGTGGTGCTGGGCTGCCAGCGGCGAAATGTGCATGGAGTTTCTGGGAACAAGTGTGGATCAGTGCGACGAAGCCAACAAACGCTTCGGAAGGACTGATTGTTGCAACAGCCCGGTCCCTAATGCCTGTGTAAACGGAGGATGGCCCGAATTCGACAAGTACGGATTTACGGCTACCTTAACTTCGGATGCCGCGTTGAGCTGGGAAGCTCTGAAAAAACAAATTTATTGTTCTAAAAAGCCTTTTGCCTTTTCGTGGCACTGGACGGGTGGCGGCGGACATATGATGGTAGTTACCGGTTATGCTGTTATCAACAATGTGAACTATGTAAGTATAAACGATCCCTGGGCCCCTAATGTCGGCAACCAGCGGTTTATTACGTATGCTGAATATGTCAGCGGTTCGGATCACACACATTGGAACGATTATTATAACATAAGCAAAAAATAAGGAGGACCCTGAAAATGAAAAAAAGCATATTCATCATATTTTTGACCCTGGCATTTACTGCAGGACTCGAAGCCCAGAATTCTATGGAACAGGCAAAGCAGGAAACCAGTACTTTCCTTAAATCGCTTTCAACAACCGTGAATGCCGAAAATTATAAAATGTTCGGATTTAGTTCACCCGAAGATGTGGGTCAGTTGGAAGCCGGACAAGTGTTTGCGTCCAGTATCATCCCACTCGACCGGTTGAAAAAATACGAAGGCGGTGATGTAAAATCGCTTATTACCAATGTGAACAGGGTTTCCTGCACGGTAATAAACCGGCAGACCCAGCACACTGTTGGCCTGGTTGACCTGGAGCGTGAAAAAGATCGTTTTGTTGTTAAAGGTTTTGCAAACTCTGATTTATCCAATGCTCTTGGAAGGATAAATAAGGAATTGCTTAAACAAAACTTCTCAATTGTACGGGTTCCTTCGCTGAATACCAACTTTGGCTCTTTTACTGATGCGGATAACAAAATGAAGTTTGTAAGCCTTCAGAACAGCTCAAGTCTGCATTCTGAAATTGGTGAGATTCAACCGGCTGAAGACTTCCTGAAACGCCTGGTCCCAATGGCAAATGAGTATAACGGGTTACCCTGGTAATACTGAAATGACTTTGATTAAAACCAAGCAGAAGATGATTCTGGAATAGATAGTATCCCTAATACATGTTTTTCCAGTCCTTATTTTCTAAATCCAATGACTCCTGATGCATAAATTAATCAGTTCGGTAATGTTATGGGTTAGCGTTTTCTCCATACAATTGCGCTTGTGATTTTTAACAGTATGAATGCTGAGGTTCAGCCTGTCGGCAATCATTTTGCTGCTAAGCCCCCCAAGGCAGAGTTTTATGATCTCAATCTCGCGCGGCGACAATTGCGGAGTATCCTGGTTCCCGTATACTTTGGAGTAAACCTTTTTATAGCCCAGTTCGGATGAATACCTGAAAATAGACAGTATCATGGTTTCATCCGTCTTAAAATCACCAATTTCGGTGAATACCCGAAGGTTAAGAACTGGAAGGCTATTATCTTCAGCTACTGATAATGTGCCTTCCTGCAGAAACTGAGCTATACTGCCATCCTTACGGATATACCTGTGATTAAAGGAAAACCGGTAATCAGCAAGTTCAGCAACCGGTATAGTACCCATAAATTTCAGGATATCAGGAAAAATCTGCTCGCATAAACAGGCTTTGTCATCAGGATGAAAATACATTGCAAGAAAGTTATTGCTTTCATCCGGTAAGCCGTTTTTGAAACAGGAGTTATGCTCCATGCATTCATCATGAAAACAGACAAACTGCCTTCCTGAACGATCAATTAAACAAGCACTATATGGAAGAATATTACCGGATTCAGGCTGCTTTTGACTCAGCGAATTTCCACTTGCAAATACAACAGCTTGCTCCAATTCATTCCTGCCTTCAGTATGAAACGCTTTGTAATAATTATCAGATTCATTTTCGCTCTTCATGATTGAATGCCTTAACTGACTGTGATTAAACATCAAATAGTTTCAACGAAAATACCTGGTAGCTACGAATCCCTAAAATTAAAAAATACGAATCCTTAAATAAACAGCCTATTGATTCAACAGCAGGTAATCCTTTGATATGAATCCCAATAAAGTATACGAGTTAAAGCCTGCCAGACCAGGAGACTTGAAAAAAAATCAATTACATCATGAGATGCGTGAGTTAGTTTAAAACAAGAATAAATTAGAAAAGTTCAACTTAACAGCACGGGCGTTGAAAAATGACTCGTTTGTGCTATTGTGTATACGTTTTGCGACATGTATTTTTGATATTAAAATTTTGGCTCTACTGCGAATTGAATGGAATTTAACTTTTTAGAGGCCGGAAGACGGAAGTCAGAAGACCGAAGTCACTCATAAAAAGATATTGCCTTCCTTAAGAGAACGAGGTCATATAAAGTTAATCGTATCATATCTGATATTTAGAAGAATAAAATTGGTATTTGAGGTAGCTTCCGACTCCTGTCTTCTGACTTCCGGCAAAACATATTTACCCACTAAATTAGTAATAGAACCCAAATTTTAAAGACGTTAACTCTTTGGTAGGATACACCCGGAAAACCCATAAAAATCATGACAATACATTTTTTCAATAATTACTGTTTTGAATCTGCTTTACTCTGGAAAACCTGGCAATAGTAGGTGGATCAGTTCAAAAACCTTAATGTTTTAAATAAAAAGTACCCCATGCTAAATTCCGTAGTTTTAGATGTTGTTATCAGCCTCGTGTTTATTTACTTACTCTATAGTTTGCTGGTTACTACTATACAGGAGATTATTGCTACCCGGTTTGGGTTTCGGGCCAAAATATTACAGAGGGCCATATTCCGGATGCTGGAAGACGAAAACAAATTCTCCAGCAGGTTTAAGAGTGTTATTTATCTGTTTAAAAAATCAGGAAACGGTGGAGACAAGAATTCCACTTCGTTTGAGTTTTATGAACATCCACTTATAAAATTTTTGGGTGAAGGGAGTAACCATAGTAAACCAGCCTACATCAATAAAGAAACATTTTCGAAAGTTATTATTGATATGCTTCGTGGCCAGAATGCCAAACCTGGCGATGATATAACGTCACTGATCCAGAAATCATTGGATGAAAATACCACCAATTGGGGTAAATCTAAAATAAGCGAACAAACACTGATTTATCTTAAGTCCATCTGGGCCGATGCAGATGGAGATACAACCAGGTTTAAAAGATATCTCGAAAACTGGTTTAACGAAACAATGGATCGTGCATCAGACTGGTATAAGAAACATACCCAGTTTATTTTATTTTTTGTTGGATTAACGGTTGCCATCGTGTTCAATGTTGATACGATAAAAATTGTCGATAAATTAGAAAAAGACCCCAAACTCCGCGAGCAACTGGTTCAGCAGGCAGCTGCATTTGCAAAGGCTCATCCCGACCTGGATAAAGAAATTGCAGCTCAGAAGGCACAAATTAATAGCCTCACTACCCGGATAGCAAAGGGAAACCTTCCCGAATCCGGCATTGATAGCCTTAAGAACGCAGAACTAAATGCCTCATTGAGCCTGGCACAACATGAAGAGCTAAAGGCAACTTCTGATACTTTGCTGCGTCATGCGACTCAACTTATTGAAAATGACATTAATGATGTTCACCACTCCCTTGGACTGGAATGGGAAACCTACGAATGTAAGTCCTGCATGATAATCTGTATCGTTAAATCACTATTTGGCTGGATTATTACAGCTTTGGCCCTCTCGCTGGGAGCTCCGTTTTGGTTCGATCTTTTAAATAAACTCATGAAATTGCGCGGCGCGGTTGCCACCCCTACTTCGGATGATAAGGAGAAGAAACAAGGATGAGGGGGAAATAGGGATTGTTAGACTGAGAGACATAGGGACTAAGAGACTGAGAGACATAGGGACTAAGAGACTGAGAGACATAGGGACTAAGAGACTGAGAGACATAGGGACTAAGAGACTGAGAGACATAGGGACTAAGAGACTGAGAGACATAGGGACTAAGAGACTGAGAGAAATGTTGGAAATCAAAAGGAAATTTCAAGAACCTGAGAAATAATTTAGAATACAATTTAAAACTGATTCCAATTTAAATTTCATGAAGAGAATAGCGATATTTTGTGATGGCACCTGGAATACACCAGATAAAACGCAGGAAGGTAAACTCTGCCAGACGAATGTAGTTAAAATGGCTAATGCGCTTAGTAAATATTCAACCGACGGATCGGAACAAATTCTTTATTATGACACGGGTATTGGCAGCGAAGGAAAGATGTCGAAACGGAGTTTTGATGGCGCAACCGGATTCGGCATTTCGGCAAAGATACTTCAGGCTTACAGGTTTGTTATTAATAACTATGAACCGGGCGATGAACTGTTCCTGTTTGGATTTAGCCGGGGAGCATTTACGGTTCGGAGTTTATCAGGATTAATAAGAAATTCCGGAATTTTGAAGACAACAAATTTAAATCTTGTTGACAAGGCATACAGCATTTACCGTTCACGTCATCCAAGGTTTCAACCCAGGGAAGTTGAAGCTACGCTTTTCAGGCGAACTTATGCTGTGGAGGAAACCACTAAAATAAAATTTATAGGCGTGTGGGATACTGTTGGCGCATTGGGCAATCCGCTTCCGGTTAAGGGGTTTGGCACCAATAAAAACCAATTTCACGATACGGACTTATCTTCAAGAATCAGTAATGCATTTCATGCTCTGGCCATTGATGAGAAACGGAAAAACTTTGAAGCGACTTTATGGCACCAGCAACCCGGAATTAAGGACCAGGTCCTTGAACAGGTGTGGTTCCCGGGTGTTCATTCGGATGTGGGCGGCGGCTATCCCGAAACCGGATTATCGGATATTGCATTGCACTGGATGCTCGAAAAAGCAAAAAGCTGCAGACTGAGCTTTGATGATACTATTACAAGTCCCGATCCAACAGCAAAAATGCATGAAACATATACTGGTTTCTATAAATTGCAATCAAAACTCTTCCGCCCCATTGGCAAAGTAGATCCGAAAGATGGAAACACCAATGAGTCCTTGCACCCTGCAGTAATGGAGAGGTATAAAAAGGATTCAACTTACCGGCCAAAGAATCTGGTCGAATATTCTAATCAGCACCCCTGGTAAGGTGAATCATCAAAAGTTATGAAGCGTAAATTCTATATCATCGGGCATAACCCAAATACAGCCCGGAACGCGATCCGGTGTCTGAAAGATGGGGCCAATGCCATAGAACCTGACATCAGGTATTTACCTCAATATGAGGAAAAGTTTTTTGTGTATGATTTGGTTACGTTAAATCGCAAACGGCATACGCTAAAAGATTATCTGATCGAACTTTCAGCCAAGCTTAATGATGAAAAGTTAAATCTTGCCCTATTAGCTTTTGACCTCAAACCTATCAGTTCAAAAAATCAGGAAAGTGAATCGGTGATTTATACGAAGGAATTTTTCAGTCAATTGAATGAATATCTCTTTAGTACATATTCTCCGGTTCCATTGTTGCTTACCGTCGGGAAACCTTCAGGAAAGAAATTACTCGCGGCAGCTAAATCCTTTTTAACATTTAACCAGGCTGTGGGAGTTGACGAAAATGACACACCTAAAAATGTTGCAGACTTCTTCGGAAAGGAGCAAATGCCTTTTACGTTTGCCGCAGGTACAAGCTCTCCTTTTGCGTCACCTTTAAAATTTAAACCAATCATTCAGGATGCTATTGCTTTAAAGCAGCAAACCAATGAACTGAAACTAGTTTATACCTGGACAGCCAATTCCGAAAAAACCATGCGTGATTTTCTGAATATAGGTGTTGATGCAATAATCACCGGTAAAACCGCAAAGCTCAGAAACCTGGTTGACAAAGAATACCAGGACCGTATTGAATTAGCAACCGCTGATTATAATCCTTTTTCATGATACACTAGCAATCTGCAAAATGACACTTTTGTGCTATTGCACAGCGGCTTGCATTCTATAATTTTGATTTCCCTTAAAAATGTAGTATCTTCGTTTATGTCAACTACAATATACTGATTTACTATTTATTAAGGACTACTATTCATCTTATCTGGGATACTTCCATACAATCAGAAAGGAACATAATAATTCGACACTTTTCGGAAAACTCAGGTCAAACTTAAAGGATCTCTCATCTTAACGTTTTTACTGCTTTGCTCAGGCTAACTGTATTATTGGCATAATTTGCCCAAATACCATAAAGCAATTCTACTCCAAAGTGTTGAATGGTAACAGACAATATTTGCTTTTTCAATCGCATACAACTTCAAATCATTCAATGATGCTTAACATAGGAAAAGTAAATATTTTAATTTCAAATTAATCATTCTGTTCAATGTTTGCCAATTATACATGTAAAAGCTAAAGTCATGGAAAAGACCAACCAACCTATCGAACTGATTATTCAGACACCCTCATCAAGCATTCAAAGTAAATCAATGAATGGTGATTTGAGCCAAAAACTTAAATCAATGGGTATTGAAGTAGAAATTATCTCAGGAGAGGAGAGCAAATCATTCAGTAAAGCGAAGAATATAAGTGGTCTTGAAACAAAGAAACGCAATGTTCTGGTCAGGACCAAAGCAAATGATACTGAAATAAATCCATGGGATATGGCTCATTTATCATCCGATGCTGCAGGAAAGAGCGCTTTATATATAGAACCCAATATTTTGAATGAGTTCGTGGCAGACAGAAAAGTGGATTCGCCGGCCGATAAGCTGAACGCGAAAACTTTCGGAAGCGGCAGATCATCAGATAATTACGATCCGGACTGGCATCCGGATTCAAATATTATCTGGCATCTGGGAGATAAGTATTCGCAGTTGAAAAGGGCGAGAGATGCTGTGGCTGATAATGCGTATACAGTTCGTATAGGGCATCTGGATACAGGATACAGTGCCACACATTTTGCAATACCCGATTCAATCAGGAAGAATAAGCTTCAACGAAATTTTGTTAAGGGAGAAAACCCAAAGGATGCTCATGATCCTTTTAAAGAAGGATTTTTAAAGCAACCGGGTCATGGGACAGGCACGTTGGGTTTGCTGGCTGGCGGTAAAGTAAATTTAGCTACTGCCAATGGTCCGTTTAACGATTACCTGGGTGGAGCCTATTTTGCAGAAGTTATCTGCTGCCGGATTTCCGAAAGCGTTATCTTGTTTAAAACCAGCGCTTTTGCCGATGCGCTTTCTTACTTAACTGAACTTTCATTATCTGGTACCCAGGTACATGTAGTTAGTATGAGTATGGGCGGGGCTCCTTCCCGGATATGGGCCGATGCCGTAAATGCCGCGTATGAAGCAGGTATTTTTGTTGTTACAGCGGCGGGCAATAATTTTGCCGGGCTGCCTACCCGTCATGTCATTTATCCGGCACGTTTCGGGAGAGTAACAGCTGCCTGTGGAGTAACTTATGACTTTAAACCCTATTACACGAGCAAGTTAGATGAAATGCAAGGCTGCTACGGCCCTAAAAAAGACATGCGTAAAGCACTTTCGGCTTTTACTCCAAATACGCCCTGGGCAAGTGTTGAGTCTGGCACTATACGATTTTCGGGCGCGGGAACATCCTCGGCTACTCCGCAGGTTGCCGCAGCCGCAGCCATATATTACAAAAAGTACCACGCGGAATTAGACAAACTACGTCCCTGGCAACGAGTAGAAGCCATCCGGAACGCGCTCTATCTGTCAGCATTAAAAAAAGTTCCTGATCCTACCTATAACAGTGATTTTGTCAACTATTTCGGAAACGGCATTATACAAGCTGCCGAAGCGCTGAAATACCCGGTAGCCTCAAATCTGAAGAAAACACCCGAGGACGAAATGCCCTGGTTTCCCATTTTGAATACGATTTTTAAAGCTGTTCCCGATACGCAGCAAAAATCAAAACTCGATATGTTTAATACCGAACTTGCCCAATTGGTCTATTATTCACCTGAACTCAGGGAAATCATCAACGGAGATGAAGCCAATTACAATAAACTTGGTACGAAAAAATGGGCAAAATTTAAAGATGCTGTTATCAGCAATCCTTCTACGTCTGTAACTCTCAGGAAATATCTTATCGACAATAAATAATCAAGCAGATTAATTCAATCTTCAAAATTCAGGAATTATGGAAACAACTGTTAAAATAATTGTGAGCAGTAAAAAAAATCTACAGGCTAAATATGAAAAAAAATTCACTGCTGTAGAAAAGCTGTTTTCGGACCTTATTGCTGCTGATAAAAAGAAAAACATTATTACCAGCCTTGTTTATATTGATGATTCAGCATCAGCTAACAAAGCCGGTATAAAAGCCGTTAAATCTATTACAAGAGCATCCTGTAAAAAGGCTGTTGATGATTTATACAAAAAATTACAACCTGCCTATATTGCCATATTCGGAGCCCAGGATATCTTTCCTTTTCAGGAAATTATTAATCCGGCCCAGGATGACGATGATACTGTTCCCTCCGATCTGCCGTATGCCTGTGACGGTGCGTACAGCAATAAAATTTCTTCTTTTACCGGCCCTACAAGGGTAGTAGGCAGGATTCCAGATATTCCGGGCAGGGGTGACATCGATTATCTTAAAATTGTTTTTAAGAATATCATCAGTCACAAACAGGTAAAAGCCGACAAACTGATGAACTACTTTTCGGTAACTGCCGCAGTGTGGAAAAAATCAACGCAGCAAAGTTTAATCAGTATCTTCGGAAATTGCGCAAAACTTAAGGACTCACCCCCGGCAGTATCCGGTTATCCGGCAGCTGAGTTAAAACGACTTACACATTTTTATAATTGCCATGGTTCACCCATTGATTCAAAGTATTACGGGCAAAAAGGGAATAACTACCCAACGGCCCTCGATGCACCAGATTTAAAAGGAAAGGTTTCGGCCGGGGCAATAGTAGCTGCCGAATGCTGCTACGGAGTACAACTGTATAATCCGGATGATTCGGATAACAATGAATTAAGTATCGCAAACGCTTATTTCAAGAATAAAGCTGTTGCTATGGCCGGAAGCAGCAACATTGCTTATGGTCCGGCAGATTCACAGGGGCTTGCCGACCTTATTGCACAATACTTCATTAAGAACGTTATTGCGGGAGCATCCACCGGCAGAGCCATGCTTGAGGCACGGCAGAAGTTTCTGTCCGTTAGCGGACCTCAACTCGACCCTTATGAGCTAAAAACGCTGGCACAGTTCTATTTATTGGGAGATCCATCCTTAGTGCCTGTTTTTAAAGATCCGATTGATACGGGTGAGGAAACAAATAAGAACAGAAGACTTAATTTGTTTAACAAGGGAGTTAATCTTTCCGCAACTGTGGCACCATCGGAGAGGGTTGTTTTTCAAAAGAGCGGAACAAAATCTTTGATTTCGGGAGAGTTGGAAAAAATCTTTAAACTGGCAGGTTTTAGCGGACAGGAAGATGAATTCCACTATAAAGTAAAGCCTAAATCCAGCAGAAATTCAGCCTTTGCAAAAGCTATGATGGGAACAGAAGAAGTAATGTTCCGGGCTTTCATCCGGAAGCCTGAAACCATCAGTAAAAAATTAAATATCTTTGATGTATTGGTTCTGAAAGAAAGTGGCGACACATTGTTAGGCTGGAAAATATATCATCGGAAATAACTCTAATCAATTTAATGTGATGGAATTAACGGGAAAGGTTGTGCTTCAAAAGTTTGCGGAAGGTTCAAAAAGTGAACATGACGCGGTATTCCTCGACACAGGGAAAGAACTCTACCGGCTCAAAATCAAAGGAGGAAACCCTTTTTATGATGACAGTCTGCATAAACTGGTCGGGAAAGCTATCAAGGCGGAAGGCAAACTAACTCCTTACTTTTTTGAGATTACAAATGACCCGGAAGTGCTTTCGTGAAATTAAGCCTCGGATTATGAGTAGTATTGAATTATACGTTTGCCCGAAAGGCATATTAATAATTCATTATCCTTTCAGTAATCAAACCCTTTCTTTTAAACAAATCCTATCCATTTAATACCTGGGCCATGTATGGCAATCTGAGAGTATAGCATACGTATATATGCAGACTATCAGGATTTTGATCGCCACAATTTCAACAGCCCGACTATACAGCCTGCGCCGAATGCAGAATTTTTTGCCCTTGCTTTGAATGAACTAAAAAGCCACATTCTAATTATTACATAGAAAAACCAATAATTTCTTCGAATATGAAAACCTTCCTCGAGAATTTGAATAAATACTGGGCAACACCCATAATCGCTATTGTGGGCGGTTTGCTTGGATTATATTTCACTGTAGTTAAAAACAACCTTGAAGCTGATGCTTCCCGAATAGCGGCTTCGGCAACAAAAATCGAAACTGAGTTAAAGCAAAGGGAATTTAATAATAATGTAAAGCTCCAGATGTACACCGAAGTTAAAGAAGCAATCATTAAAGAGGACAAAAAACTACAAACGGCGGTGTTGCTTCTGGTGAATGAAATGCTTGCTGATGACAGCCTTTTCAGGGAAAAACTGATAACCATTTTAATCGCATCACCCAATACGGATGAATCAGTTATAAAAGCCCAGAAAGACATAGAAACAAAAGCAATCACGTTTACCAAAGACGAAAAACAAAAACAAAGCAGCAAGTTTACAATTGATGTCTTTTACCTGGAAGATATAATAAGCGAATCAGAGCCAAGAGCAAAAAAGATATATAGTACACTTAAGCAGGAGTTCCCGGATTACCTGCTTAGAATGAGGAGACTGCCTCGTACTATAAATGCAAAAAACGGGTACAGGATATCAGCAAACGAAATACGCTTTGAACCAGGAGAACAGGAAGTTGCAGATAAAATACTATCTGTAATCCGGACGCAGCGGATATTTGAGAAGGAGCAGCCCCGGAAGATGGTTGTAAGTCCTGGCAATCCATCGCCAAATTATGTAAGTATTTTTGTACGGAACATGTAAACCCGCTAACAACACACGTTTCGGTTCCAGGGCCGAATAATTTATCCGTAATTTGATTTACAAAAATGACACTTTTGTGCTATTGCACAGTGTTTTGCCAAACTTTAATTTTGATTTTCCCGATAAATGCTGTATCTTAGCATGTGTTAACTACATTATACGGATTTACTAATTATTGAGAACTGCTATTACGCTCCATAGGGATACTTTTACGGGATACTCTGTCACAAACCAGTTAAAATAAATCCATTCAGCCTTTTTCGTTTCAATCGGCAAACGACATCTCTTAACTGAAAAATCAAATACTTTTCGGAATGATAAGCGACAATACGTACCAGGTGAATGAAACCCAAGTCTGCCTTTTTACGGTAGCAGACAAGCATATATCTTAATCTTTAAAAAACAATAGTCATGGCAGTATTCACATACAACAAAACAGTACAAGTTGCCAAGAATGATGATGTCACCTTAACAATTAATCATCCTGATCCCGGCACAGCATCCTATCATTTAATTGACAGGCCCATTGCGGATGATCTGGAGGGCACCAATGAAGCAGGTTTTTCCCTGGGTAAAGGTGAAGATTTATTAATTGAAAGAACTGTAATCTATTCAAAAGCAGTAAACATGGATCAAAACAATCTTGAAATCAAACTAATCTTCAGCATTAACGATAAGGAAATTGTAGAGCATTCAAACCCGAAAAGCATTGATCCAAGCCCACAGATTAAAATCAATTTAATATTCATCGGAATATGAGAGAGTTAAAATATGTTCTGATTATTTTCTTCCTGGGAAACACTTATGTGAAAGGTCAGAATGAGAAACTCAGCGAGATAAAAACCCCATCGGCTCCGGCATCTGTACTAATTGGAAATCAAGCAAGCGTGATCAGCCGGCCAAAATCGTGGAACGCGCTGGAAGCAAGTATATTCTCAAATTACTTAAATGAGTCGGGAACATTAACAATTCCTGATAATTTCTCACTTGAATTTAGTCCATACTGGGCTCAAAATAAGCTTAAGCTTTCGAACAGCGATTTCCTGGTGCCTAAGGCAGGACTGACATTACTGCAAAACCTTTCCTTTTCAATATCATCCACTAAAAACTATATTTTAAATGATTCAGTACATTCGAATGCCATCGGATTCGGGATAAGGACCATGCTATGGCAAGGCACAAAAAGTGAAAAAGACAGGATTTTAAACAAATATGAAAAGGTTTTAAAAGATTTAGCGTCATCGACTAAAATTTATGCCCTGGCTTCAAATCTTGAATGCAGTGATTGTAACAGGAATACCTATGTTGAAAAACTTATAAAAGCAATCGAAGATAAACAAACCGAAATATTAACCAACAAATTGAGTACACTTGAAAAGAAAAGAATCCTTCAGGAATTAAAGGAATATTTATTAATTAACCTGCCCAATATAACAGCAGATAATTTAGCAAATGCAGGAAATGTATCAGATGCGCTAGATTCATTTTTGGATATCGATGCCACGGTAAACGATATAGGTAAGCTAAAAGCAGACCGGAAAGGATTTAAAATGGAAATTGCTGTTGCGTCAGGGTTGGATTTCCCTACCAATAAAACAGATTTCTCGATTGTTCCGGTTTCCGGGTTTTGGATCACGCCATCCTATCAGTCATTTCAATACGATTGGATAGAATTGTTGGGTGTATTTCGTTATTATAATTATAACCTGGATTTCTATAAAAAATATATTCCCACTGCCAATGTATTTGAGCAGACCATTGATTACGGATTACGAATCGCGCTTAAATGGAAGAAATATACACTGGAGTTTGAGAGTATAGGGCGCGAGGGGAAATCACTTATTTCGGAGGAAATGGAAGGGGATATAACGGTACGTAAGACCAGGAAATTTTCAGACTTCCAATATATAATGAATTTCAACTACCAGATAAGTGATGATTTGATACTGTCGTATAATTTCGGGAAAACGTTTGCTCCGATAGTAAACATCAAAGGGACTCTTATCTCGCTGTTATCATTAAATTTTGCTTTGAATACGCCCAAAAAGGAGATACTTGAAAAATAATCAGATCCAAATTATCAATCAAACAGAACCCACCTATGAAAGCCTCATCCATTCCAACCCACGAAAATTCATTCCAAACCACCGGGGTTGATAGCTCCGGAAAGAAATTTATTTTAAAAGAGGGCACATTTACTATTAAAGGCACCGCCGAAACCATTAAAATAATGGATTGCGCGAGGGACAACGGGGATAAATCCTTTTTTTACCAGGAAGAAACCGCCAAAAAGAAGATCGTACTGCATTTTACCATGGGATATCTGAAAGGCGATATCGCTACCTTAACAAAGCAACATGTTTCCGTGCCTTTTGTCGTAGGACGAAACGGAATAATTTATAATCTGTTCGCATCAAAATACTGGAGCTATCATTTAGGCCCCGGAGCCATGGGAGGCAATACAGGTATGAGCAGGGAGTGTATCGGGATTGAAATCTCAAATATCGGGCCGCTGAAAAAAATAGGTGATAACCTGGTTACTACGTATTCAGATACGGATGTATATTGTTCGTTAGCCGAAACGCAGTATTACACCAAACTGAATCCCAAATACCGCGGATTCGAATACTTTGCCACGTATACCCCTGCACAGTATGCTGCTATCGGAATGCTGCTTAAGTTCCTGTGCGCAAAGTACAAGCTGCCGAAAACATTCCTGAACGAACCCGAAAGGTATGCAATTATGACTGCCGCCGGTTTTACAAACTATACCGGCATTGCCAGCCATGTAAATTGCAGGATGGATAAGGTAGATATCGGGCCCGCCTTCGACTGGAATAAAATAATCCAACTGGCGAATTCATAGTTAGTCCTTCCCCCGGATGCTTCGGCTCCGCTCAGCAACCGGGGGAGACAGCGTTGGTACAAAAAGGGGGAAAGAGGAGTATAAAAAGAGGAGTATAAAAAGACCAAAACAAATAATAACAATTTTTAAAACACCAACTTACATAGACAAAGACAGCCATTAAGCCCGGAACCTTGAATTGTTAACATGAAGTTTAATCTGATTTAAAATCATACTATCATGGATAATTCCGCAAATTACTTCGCAATTATATCAGGACTTGTAATCGCCATTATTACAGTTTGGATTCTTATTTATGCGCTGTTCCGGTTTTACAAATTCCTGCTTAAAAACAAAAACATTTTTGGCGATACCATCGAAACCCGCATTGTGGGTTTGGGAATTACAGGCCTGTTCTTCCCGAACGGGCTTAGGATGATATTTCTGCACCCGATCCAGATCCTGCTGCAGAGTCTGTCACTGTTTTATCAAAGTATTAATTCAATTGTTTCTAAAAACACTACTGATCAGAATGAATTCTTTAGTGTAATAAGCAGGATGTTCTCTTCGGCCATGGAGAATTTTAATAACTGGTTCCAGTTTTATAGCATAGGCATCATTTTTCTCACGCTTGCCGCATGGTCGCTGATAGGCCAGTTCATCGATTCATACAAAAGCAATGGAATAAAAAATCCCATCAGACCCGACCATGATATTTTGCGGCAAAACATTGTCCTTGTATTGATATTCTTTCTGAGTATTTATTTATCACTGGCAGCCATTATTACTGTTCCTTATTTTACCGAAAACAAAGATCAGCAGCTAAAAGAAGAACCTTTGAAAGATCAGCTGGACCGTATCAGGGAAAGGTATGAGAAAAATACATTCGCATCGTTTTCATCTGATATTCCTGCATTTAATATGGATTCAGCGGTACTTATCAACATCGGCAGGATTACAGATTCAGATAAACAATACTATGCTGCCAGGATGTATAAATACTGGAATCAAAATTATGAACGTAACATGAAAGCCCGCGAATCTATTGCAAACCGCTTAATTCAGGAAAATGAAGCATTTAAAAACAAATTAAACGACGAGGAAACTAAAGTTATAAGTACCTATACCACCAAATCATTTGATCTTAAATCGAAACTAAAACTATCGTTCAGTAACTCACTTGTGGAATATTATAAAATCTTTGCTGAATCATATATTAACCGTACAGCCAGTATTAAAGCCTTTGTCGAAGCTGTGGATGTAGATTACAAAAGGGATTTATTCAATTTCAACCAGGCCTTGAACGAATTTGTGACCAGGGCCTTAAAGCCTGATACAACAAATTCAGATTTGAATGATAAATTTAACTATTACGATACCAACCGCAACTACTATGTCGGGCTTGAGTATTTCTCACTGGATAATTATACGATACAGTTGCCATCGGTACCCACACCCGGCGACGAACTTGGTATTTTTAAGAGCATTGCCCAATGGCTAATCAAACCTAATTCCATGGCCTTGGTATTGATTGTAGGAATGCTGGGATTTGGATTATTCGGAGCCGTGATCTCTACTTTTGTTAAAGAAGAAAATGCATTGCCGGAACACAAAAAACATGGCATTATTATTAATGACATTACCGGTGTAATTATCCGCGGAGTATCGGCAGCTATAGTAATATTTCTTGGGGTAAAGGGAGGATTAGCTGTTTTTAGTACAGGTGAAGGAGAACCCAATCCATACGCCTTGTTTTTCACCTGCCTGGTAGGCGCGGTATATAGCGAACGCATATGGGAATGGGCCAAAGAAAAACTGACTAGTAAGTTAAACCTGGATTTGGAAAAAGTAAAAGCTGCTGCCGCGTTAAAAACTGATGAAGCTGCTGCCGCGGCGATAAAAGCGGAAGCTGCTGCCGCGGAGGCCAAAGCATCAGGAAAGGCTTCGGCAAACAAGGCCAGCGGGACGACCCTTACTGACGGGAATGTATAAAATCACATACTGCTAAAGGCAACAAGACCGCATCTGTATCAGTGGAAGTTTTTGGTTGGGTTGATTTAAATTAATTGTAACTAATCAGTCTGATCAATATGCATTTTTGCCACAGATTACACGGATTACACAGATTTTAAACTGCTTTCAGCAGTTTTTTCAATTAAATTTGATTAAAAATGATGAATAATTGTCTGTGAAATCTGTGTGATCTGTGGCATATACCTGTTATTCATTATTTTAGCTAAACTGATTAGTCACAAATTAATTTTATTCCCACACAAAAAGCGGTTTTTTAAACCTTTGATTTCTGCAAAAGAATGCCTGTCAGGCATTTTTAAAGATATTATCACCACAAATGGCCATTAGCCCCAATTTTATTTGTTCTATTGTACCTTTTCAGTTCTTTTAAAACATTGACAAACAACTATCTGACACAGACCTATGGTGAGCTTGCCCAAGTGAGCATCTTTGAAAATAAGCAATGAGCGAATAAAAAGTCACGGCTTGATAAAAATTACTTACAGCTTGCTTATTATTAAGGTGCTGGTGAGAGAAGTTCTTTCGGTAATAAGCCGGAGCAGGGTGTTAGTACCGGCCAGGATAAATATTTTGAGATTCAGGCAGGCATGCTGATAGTCATATTTTTTTAAAAGAATACTCCGTACAACTGTTATTATCCGCTATATTTGAGCAATATACACAACTTTATTGTATGAAAGCTTCAAAAACCGAACACAAAGGCGAAGAACGGATTAAAGTTGAATTTCCGTATAACCAGGCCATAGCATCAATGATCAAACAGATTGAAGGTGCTAAATGGAGCAAAACCATGAATGCATGGCATATTCCGTATGGTAAAAAAGAATTTAACCAGCTTAAAGCCTTGTTTCCCGATATTGAATATCCTCAGAAAGTTAATGAACTAAAAACAGAGGATCGGGCAGGTATCACTTCCCAGGCAGCATCACCGCCTGCTGTGCCATTGGCTTTTGGCGGCAGTGGCGGTAAAGAGTCGTTAAAAAATGTTTCGGTGCAGGTTATAGGCAGGCATATTATATTAAAATTGCCTAAAAATGAGCTCGATATTCATTTTATCCACACATTGAAATACAGCCGATGGGATTCGAAACAATATTGCTGGATAGTTCCCAATTACCCCGGCAACCTTGAGCTGATAAACGATTTTTTTACAGGCCGCATATACGAACTTATCATCCACGATGAGTATGAAGCCAAAACAAGCCCGGATACGCGACGAGTGCTAAAGCCAAACCAATTGTTGATTATTAAGAACATTAACAGGCGGATGAAGCTGATTTTTGTTTATAACAAGGAACTGAGCTATTTGCTAAAGAATATACCTTTCAGCGCATGGGATGCAGGCAACAAATGGTGGACTATTCCCTATTCCGAAAAATTTATTGAACAGGTAAAAGAAACAGCAAAGGCCCGGAACCTTGAAATCCTTTTGGAAGAAGAGCCGGAAAGAACCGGGAAAGCACCGCGTATTACAACATTCGATATACCGAACTACCGTTACTGCCCCGATGAATACATCCTTAAATTAACCGAAATGCGGTATTCGCAAAACACGGTTAAAATCTACAAAAGCTTATTCGAGGAATTTATAAACTATTACCATACGTATGATATAGCGGCTATTGACGAGAGAATGATCATCAGCTTTTTGCGATACCTGGTAATGGAACGTAAAATTTCGCCATCGTATCAGAATCAATCCATTAACTCCATCAAATTCTATTATGAGCGCGTATTGGGGGGGCAGCGCAAAATATACCTGGTTGAAAGACCACGAAAGGAAAAAACCTTACCCGAAGTGCTGAGTGAAGCCGAAATTGTGGAGGTGATTAAACACGTTAGCAATATAAAGCATAAGGCGATAGTGATGGTAACCTATTCGGGAGGGCTGCGCCTGAGCGAGGTGGTGAATTTAAAAATACAAGATATTGACAGTAAGCGGATGCAGATTTTTGTGCGGCAATCCAAAGGCCGCAAGGACAGATATACTCTGTTATCCAAAAAAGTATTGCCGGTTTTGAGGCAATATTACGAGGAATTTAAACCCAAGGATTGGCTTTTCGAAGGAGTAAAAGGACGAAAGTATTCGCTTAGCAGCGTGCAAACCCTGGTGAGTGAAGCATACGAAAGAGCCGGTATTAGGAAGAAAGTAAGCACCCGCACCCTGCGCCATAGTTTTGCCACTCACCTGCTCGAAAACGGCACCGATTTGCGCTATATACAAGCCTTATTGGGGCACGAAAGCAGTAAAACCACCGAAATTTACACTCATATTACCACCCGGGGCTTTGATCAGATAGAGAATCCGTTGGATAAACTGGATTTTTGAAATAAATATTTTGAAACAGGTATTGACATAGCCTTATTTTATATATTTGTAAGAGGTAAGCAGATATTTATCTGTCGCAATCGGGAGTTGTTTACTGGAAGTTAAAAAATAGTTTTATGGATATACAAAAAACGATAGGTACAAACGAATATATGCTTATAACCAGCAACTTACCATTTTTGCACACCTAAAGCTAAATGCGATATATACACAAGAGTGTGTATATCCAATTGTTATGGGCAAGTTTAAAAAACCGCACAGTGACAGGCAGTTACAGAAAGTGCCAATAAAATACTTTGACAATTCTTAACATATTTGAAATTTAAAAAAATAAAAGGTGGAGACCAGAACCCACTTGAAAAAACGGGGCGATACTGAAAAGCCTTATGAGTAAGAAAAGTGCAATAAATAAATTTTATCTATTATGAGTAAAAAATTGATTTTCGTAAGTGCCATCTGTCTTGGCTTAATCTTCTCAATGCAACAAAATTGCTTTGCTCAAGCAAAAACAAATGATGAGTTAAAAGCAGAACGTGAAGCTTTAAAAACCGAAATGAAATCCCAAGCAGTTTTAGACCGTCAAGCAAAAATGGAAAAACTTGAAGCTCCAAAAACTTCTGGAATTAAAAGTGTTGATGACCTTGCAGGAAGTTCATCTGCTATGTTGGTTTCTGCAAAAGAAAACAATAAATTAATTCCTGAAATGTACAAAAGAACTATTGGTGAAACAATTGATGGAGTAACTGATGTTACTGTCAAAAAGCCAACTCTTCAGGAATTGGAAGCTTTAGCTACTAACTTAGGGACACAAATTTTGGCTGTTTCAAATGCAACATCGGCTGTTAAAAGTGCTACTGATGATGTTTCTAAAGCAAGTCCTATGCAAGCTCCTAAAGGCACAAAGTCACTTAATTATTCAAAAGATGTGTTAGGTCTGCTTGCTCCTGAACTTCAGTTGAATTTAAAAATGGTCAATAATCTTATTGCCACAATGAAATCAGCAAAAAATTTATAATATGAAAAAGTCAATACTTGTATTGATCTGTATTGTGAATAGCCTTTTAGGCTATTCACAATCAGATTCTAAACCTGTTGTTGGAGTTGCCGAATTCACAAAAGAGGTAGACTCAAAATATGCAGGCGCCGTTGCCGAGAAGGTAGTTCAGGTAGTAACCAACACAAAACGCTTTGTTGTAGTTGATAGAACCAGTTACGATAAAGTTAAACAAGAACTTGAATTTCAAAAAACTGAAGCGTTTCTTGATAGCAAAAATACCGCAAAGCAAGATGTAGCTTTAGCCGCTCAATATATGATTTTAGGCCATATTGTTAAAATGAGCATTTTTGCAATGAAAAATCCTGATGGAAGTATTAATGGATACAAAGCAAGTTCTGCCTTTACGCTTAAAGTTAACGAGGTTGAAACTGGCAAAACTACAGAAGCAGAAAGCTTTCAAACAGACGTTAGCCCATTAATGCTATCCCCCGAAAGTGCTGTTAACGAAGCGTTGAAATCAATCGAACCTAAAATGACTGCCTACTTTACTAAAACTTTTCCTTTAAGCACTAAAATATCAAAGGTACTTACAACAAAAAAGGATGCTGCATTAACTGTCTTAATCGCTGGTGGTAAATCTTTTGGTTTTAAAGAGGGCGATAAACTACTTGTCCTTAAAAATGAAATGATTGATGGTAAGCCTTATCCTTCGGAAATAGGAGAAATAAAGATTATAAAAATTGCTGGTGAAGACTTTTCCGAATGTTCAGTTTCAGAAGGTGGAAAGGAAATACTATCAAGATTCAATGCAGCGGAAAAACTGACTTGTAACCTAATTTTAAAATGATATTTATGAGAGTTTTAGCCAGAATTAGTACGTTTATTGTTTTAATTCTTCTTTTGCAGAGTTGTAGCAGCAGTAAAAAAACATTGCCCTCAGCGGAAGTGAACTTCCTTTCAAACACAGATGGGACAATTACAATGAGGGCAAATGGAATAGGTAATAGTGAAGGTGAGGCAATCGGTGATGCAATGTATAATGCATTTGATGTTCTGTTCTTTAGGGGATTACCTGAATCGGAACAAAAAAAACCATTAGTAGGCACCAACGAAAACGAAGAAAGAGCCAAGAATAAAGAATATTTTGATGAGTTTTATAAAGGCCGCTACAAGACATTTGTCATGTCCTCAATTCCTACAAGTGAATTAATAAAATACACAGGCGGCAAAAAGGGCATTGCAATTGATGTTAAAATAAACGTGGTTGCATTAAGAACGGATTTAGAAGAACATAACATTATCCGTAAATTCGGATTTTAAAACACAAACGTATGAAAATGAAATATTCTATTATGTATTTATTGCTTCTACAAATTGGTCTAGCTAATTCTGTAGTTTGCCAAAATTCTGCTACTAATAGTGGCGGACAAGTTGTAACTGTGCAACCCAAAATAATGGTAATTCCTTACACTAAAGAAGGCGAGGATTTAAGAACTGTATTAGAAAATGACGAGAATAAAAGAATAGCTATAACCAAAATCAAAGAAGGATTTGATAGTAGAGGATTCACTACCGTTGATTTTGTTGCAAAACTTAAAGCAGCTAAGGATAATAATGTTTTCACATCAGATAATCAGACAGACCTAAAGTCTCAAATTATTCAAATGTCAGGTGCGGATGTATATGTTCAAGCCGAAGTTATAGTGGAAAAAGGGCAGTCAGGTAATTCAGTAAAATTAATTCTTACAGCATACGAAGCTTCAACAGGCAATTCGTTGTCTAATAAAGTTGGTGAAAGTGGTAAGTTTTATACAGATGATTTTAACAAGCTTGCTTCTAAAGCTGTTGAAAGTTGTATAGAAGATTTTCTTTCTATTATGCAAATTAAGTTTACCGACATTGTAAATAATGGTAAATCTGTTATTGTAGATATTAGCTTTGACGCTAGTTCACAATATAAGTTTTCATCTGAAATTGGTCCTGATGGTTTGCCATTATCGGATCAAGTTGAAATGTGGATGGAGAAAAATGCATTTAAGAACAATTATCATATTCAGGGAACAACTGACCTTAGAATGATATTCGATGATGTACGTATCCCATTGAAAGACCAGGCAACAGGGAATAATTACAATCCTAACAAATTTGCATTGGAATTATTTAAATTCTTTAAGGGCTTGGGATTGCAACCGGCAAAAGATGTCAAAAGCAGCACAATTTATATAACAATTAAATAGCCGATAAATGAAGAAAATCTATTTTGTACTCGTCGCAATTATTTTGACTGTCATGTCATTTGCCCAAACTACCAGCGAAATTGGGAAAATAGCACTTTCAGTTATAATTCCTGAAAATATTGATGGTTTGAATATTTCACAACTCTCTAAACTTGACACGAAAATTGCTCAAATTGTTACAGTGTCGGGTTTGGCTGCATCAGGTTACAATACCAATTTTGTTATTTATCCTAAATTCGCAATAAATGAAAGCAATGTAGTTGAAGGAGGTATGCAAAATATTACTGCTGTAAATGCTGAGCTAACTTTATTTATTAAGCAGGTTGATAATAACATGCTATTTTCTACCATCAGCAAATCTCTTAAAGGAAGTGGGAGCAGTAAAGAATTAGCTGTTACAAATGCTATATCAAAAATTACGACAACAGATCCTGAATTTAAAACCTTTATTGAAACAGGTAAATCAAAAATAATTCAGTATTACGAATCGAAGTGTTCTGAAATTATAAAAAAAGCTGACACCTACGTTAAAATGCAACAATATGAACAAGCTTTAGGCTTGTTAATGTCTGTTCCAGAAGAAGTACCAAGTTGCTATAATCAAATTCAAGGCAAAGCAATTGAAACATATAAAGCTTATCAAACACAAAGATGTGCTGAACAAATTCAATTAGCTAAAACCACTCTTGCTGCGAATGATTATTTCGGTACATTAAATATTCTCTCTGAAATTGATCCTTCTGCCATTTGCTTTAAAGAGGCTCAAACAATTGCAAAATCGGCAGAAACAAAAGTTGATGTCGAAGAAAAAAAGCAATGGGATTTTCAAATGAAGCAGTATAGTGATGCTGTAAGTCTTGAAAAACAAAGAATTCAAGCGATAAAAGAGATTGCTGTTTCTTATTACAAAAGCCAGCCGACATCAATAAATTACAATTATATAGTGAGATAAATATTGTAAGACAAACGAAAACCTGCCCATAACAAACGCTATAGCAAATGCGGGATTGCATGTACGTTGAAACATTTGAAATCTTTATATACATTTGTGCTGGCAGACAGTTGAGCAACAATTTATTCCCGCACTTGCCATAGCGTCAGCCGTTATGTGCCAGTTTAAGACAGAATTACCCACATTGTATCATAAAAACGAAATAAATATATGGATGAAATAATTGTATTATTAGAAAAAGTCAGAACAATAATAAAACATAATGAACAATTCTCCGAAGTTGTAAATGATCGTTTTAATATGTTTAAAATATGTGGAGTTAACCACTATGAGAATACCCATTCCGCAATTATATCTGAATTATTGAAAATTGATGGTTCACACGGATTTAAAGAAAAATTTATTAAAGCCTTTATTCAGACACTGAAAAATGAATCCATTATAGATAATCAATTTGATTTTTTATATTCAAATTTAAAAGTCTATACTGAATATGTAATATCTGATGGGCGAATAGATATTTTAATTACTGATGATAATCAGGCTATTATTATTGAGAATAAGATATATGCTTCAGATCAATTTGAGCAATTGAAACGATATTCCAAATTTGGTCAAATTAAGTATAATTCTAATTACCAATTGTTATATCTTACACTATGGGGTAATGAAGCCACAGAATTTAGTGGTAAGGATGTTGCTTATAAACAAATATCCTTTAGCGAAACAATTATAAAATGGCTTGACCAATGTGTAGAGTTGTCTGCTCGAAATGCAACGGTTAGGGAAACTTTAATTCAATACATTAATCATTTAAAAACCTTAACAGGACAAGATATGAATACATTAAGCGATAAAGAATTGATAGAATTGTTATGTAAACCCGAAAATATTAGTGCAGTATTTACCATTGGGAATAATCTATCTGTAGTAAAAAACCAGATTATTAATAAAATATTTCTCTCACAATTATCTAAAATTTGTGAAGAATTAGATCTAACTTACTTATCTGAAGAATATGACAGGGTAAATACTTCATATTCTGGCTTTGCAATAAAGAATCCAAAATGGAAATATTTTAAGATAGGGACTGAATTTGAAGCAAAAGGATTAAGAAATTTCATTATTGGTATTAATCATATAGATGGCCAAAATAGAAATGACGTAACATTTGAAGAACTAAAAAGGAGGTTTAAAGGCAAATCCAATTCAAATTGGATATGGCATGATTTTCCTCATTTTGGAAATTGGGATAAAGATGCTATGATAGCCATTATAAGTGGTAGAATGGCAGAGATTTTCAAAGTGGAAATTCAAAAAATACTCGAAAATACTGACGGATTAGATATGTAATAAAATAGATTGAATCAAAACCGGCACATAACAAACGCTATAGCAAATGCGGGGTTTGCGTGTTCGTTGAAACATTTGAAATCTTTACTTACATTTGTGCTGGCAGACAGTTGAGCAACAATTTATTCCCGCACTTGCCATAGCGTCAGCCGTTAGTGCCAAGTTTAGAAATCACGGCAAACTACTGAGAATCATTTTATTAAGACTTTTTCATTCCTTGAAAACTTTTCCTGACAGAAAACACATTCTGGACAGACAGAATTCCGTTCTGGACAACTTTGACATCTCGACTTGACTTTTTCGGCATGAATTCTCGGCGCGAATTCTCTGCTCGACAAACTTCTGAGGAAAAACTCGGCTCGACTTTTCGACTTGACAGAATTACTCGACAACTTCTGCAAACCCGACAGAAATTCTCGGACAGACTTTCAATGAATTTTTCTTGTCAACTCAGAATTTAGAATAAATTTGACTTGACTTAGAAAAGAAAACCTGGCACTAACAAACGCTATAGCAAATGCGGGTTTGCGTGTTCATTGAAACATTTGAAATCTTTATATACATTTGTGCTGGCTGACATTTGAGCAACAATTTATTCCCGCACTTGCCATAGCGTCAGCCGTTACCAGCAATTGCAAGACAAAAAATTACAAAATTTAGCAAACTCATGATTTTAAGAGCATTAATTATTTTTCTTATTCTTATTCAAATTGACGCATTTGGGCAACAAGATAGTATTTGGAATGTAATGATTTTAAAGAAAAATAATAAACCCGAAGTAAATGATAATATGGCTGAATTCAGTCCAACAGGATTTTATTTATATAGAAACTGTTTCTATGATCTACAATTCAAAGACAAAACGAAAAGAACTCTAAGGTTAATTGACATAAAACCTGACACTCTGATTTTCATAGGAATATCACTAAAAAAAGACACAAATTTAAATCTGCCAGCAAAAGATAGTTTTTTGATAGAATATAAAAGTATTGACAAATTATTACTCATCAAAGATTTTGGTGCTAAGACAAGTAAGAAAATTAATTTTAATGAGTATTTTTTTATTTTCTATAAATCACTACTTAACAATAGGTTAGAAAGCAAATATGATTATGTTTTTTCTGGTGGAGTTTCAAAAAGTGAATTGATTCCTCGACTGAGCTCATTTGGGATTACCTATAATTTTGAATATGGAGGTAAGCTATATTATCATTCAGGAATCAATGTTCCGGTTCCAAAGTATAGTGATGAAGAGAAAGTCAAAGCATTGAAAGGAATTATGACTGTTCTAAATTTGCTAATAAATAAACAATTGAATGTCACGATTCAATGAATCTAATATAAGCATCAATAAGCAACTGCTGGTAACAAACGCTATAGCAAATGCGGGTTTGCGTGTTCGTTGAAACATTCGGAATCTTTATATACATTTGTGCTGGCAGACAGTTGAGCAACAATCTATTCCCGCACTTGCCATAGCGTCAACCGTTATGTGCAAGTCATATAAAACGTTCATTAACTGAGATTTAGGAATCGAACATTGCACGGCTGCCAAAACATTTTAACGCCAAGCAACGAGCAAAATCCGAACCGGGAAATAAAGAAAGAGGAAAAGGCATTGCCCGGCTGCCAAAATATTTTAACGCCAGGCAGACGAACAAAAACCGAACCGGGAAATAATGAAAGAGGAAAAAGCAGCAAACGGCTGCCAAAACATTTTAACGCCAGGCAGACGGAGAAATCCGGAAGAGAAAAATGCCCATGCACATAACAATCTGTATTCGCAATGCAACGAGTTCGCTTTGAGTAACTTTGAGTAATTTTGAGATGAAAATAGTTTGCACTGCGTATACACCAGCCGTTATAGCGCATAATAAAATGCACTGCAACTGACAGACAAACAGTACATTACGACAATTTATTCACGTTCTTTGAAAATTCTTTCAGACAGACAAGAATTACAGTCTTGCCAACCTTGACAATTCGGCTCAACTATTCAGTTTGGCAACTAAGCGTAATTGCTAATATCGACAACTATAGATAAAACTGTTTTTATAGTATTGAAAATTAGACAATAGAAAAAAATAGTAGTCTTGTATATATGTTCCTAATTCCTTGTTAATACCAATATAAAAAAATGACAATACTTCCAACTAAGGCAGAAATAGAATTCTTACTTAATATGATTAATAATCACATTGAGCATAGATTATCTATATGTGAGAATTATCAAAACATAAAAGACTTGATATTTATTACTGATAATGAAACCTACTCTATTTTTACTACTAAGATTGATATACCAGAAGCACTTGAAGGATTTGCTTGCAATATAGGTAAGTATAAATTTGTTGAAAAAGATATTGAAAGTTGTCATATTATTATTTTGAATATTGCTAATATGACTAAAGCGCAACTAAGTGATGATGAAAAAATTGCTATTACCTTACATGAACTAGGTCATATCTTAAACGAATTTTATAATTCATTTGAATTATTTTTAAGCGCAAGAATTGATGGAGTAGAGACTAAAAATATCATAAAACCAACTGATTTCAATCTTGAATGTGAGTATTATGCAGATTCTTTTGCAAAAAAATATGGTTTAAAAGATTCATTAGTTAGTGCCTTTGATAAATACACTAACAAAATAGATATCAAAAAGACAAAAGAGTTTAATATAAGAAAAGGGAAATTAAATTCTACAGAGAATTTTGATGGACATATTAGAAAACTATAATAATTTTCTGTTACTAAACTTACAAGGATTAAAAAAAGTTTAACAAATAAGCAGTCTATAGGGACTTTAAGAAGTGTATTACTTTTTCATAGAAGATACATTAAAATAGAAAGAAATAAGAACTTAATATTTTAAATTGAATTGATAAACCCATTAATACACTAAATAAAATGAAGAAAAAGAATAGAATTATTTTATATGCGATAGAATTTGTATCCAATTTCTCACGACTTAGGATCGTTATAATAACACTATTGATGGGATTTACTTTAATTCTTGTTAACGGTTGTAAAAAAGATGAAAAGGAACCTCAAGTACCTGTACTAACAACATCAGATATTAGAAATGTTAGAGAAGCCACAGCAATTTCAGGAGGTGCAATTACTTCAGATTGTGGTTCAATGGTAACAACTCGAGGAGTTTGTTGGGACAAAGGTACAACCCCTACAATAAATAACAATAAAACAGTAGATGGGGAAGACCTTGGAGCCTTTACAAGCAATATTACAGGTTTAATACCCAATACTATTTATTATCTTAGGGCTTATGCAACTAACAGTCACGGTACAGGATATGGCAATACCCTCACATTTACCACTTTACAAGCAATAAAAGACTTTGATGGCAATGAGTATCACACAATAACTATCAATAACAAGCTTTGGATGGTTGAGAATCTTAAAGTAACTCACTATCGCAATGGTGACCCCATACCTAATATAACTGATATTAACGAATGGTTTTGGGCTTCAGGAGCATATTGTGATTACAATAATAACCCAACTAATAGTGCAACATACGGTAGACTCTATAACTTTTATGCGGTAAGTGATAGCCGAAATATATGCCCCGCTGGTTGGCATGTTGCCAATAATGCTGAATTGAATGATCTAATTTCATATTTTGGTTTTCAAAATTCTACTGGAGGTAAGTTAAAAGAAACTGGAACAGTTCATTGGCAAAGCCCAAATACAGGTGCAACAAATAAAATTGGTTTTACTGCTTTGCCAGGTGGCAAGAGATCTTCAGAATATGCAGAACTTGGTACTAATGGGTGGTGGTGGACTTCTACGATTGGTGATGCCTTCAGTGCCCGATACTTTATGATGTCTTCTGGTGACGATTATTTAAGTAATGGTTACTTTGATAGACATGCTGGTTTTTCTGTTCGTTGTGTTAAAGATTAAATAGTAACAAGAAATTAATTATTTTAAAACAGCAGTATATATGAAGAACTATTCATCGCTTTATACAGTAGTACTTTTTGCATTTATTTTGGCTCTATTAATTAGCTGCAAAAAGGAAGAAACCATCCAAGAGAGCCAACCAGAATTTCTTTACTCGGAAGGTGGTACCTGGGATGGGAAAATAGAGGATGGAACCCATAAATTATTATTTGTTTTTAATAAGGATGGAGTATTATCAGAAACGAGATCTTTCATTAGTTCTACAGGAAAATGGCTTACAGATAATACTGAATATTCAAAATGGCGTATCGTTAATGAAAACGGTATAAGCACTCTTGTTAAAGAAGGTGGACGGACAAATAAATACGATGGAAGGGTATTTTATAATGTTACTGGAAGTAGTTTTATTATAAAAACATCTGAAACCAGTATGGATATGGACTATTATATTGCCAGCGATGTTGATTATGAGATGAAATTAGTAAAGAGAGCTGGTGTCCCTAAGCTAAAAACAAATTCAATAGGAGATATTACAGGCAGCACCGCTTCTTGTATAAGCGAAATCACAAGTATCGGAGGCTCACCCGTTACTTCCCGAGGTGCATGCTGGAGCAAATTGCCCAATCCGACCATAGCAGATAACTTTTCTACTAATGTAACCGGAACAGATTTATTTACATGTATAATCGCTGGTTTACTCACGAGCACAACATATTACGTAAGAACCTTTGCAACGAATAGTCAAGGGACTGGGTATGGAAATGAAATGGAAATTAAGACGGCAAAATATACTATTGGACAATCAATTTTAGGAGGTAAAGTTGCATATATTCTTCAACCGGGAGAACCAGGATACGTTGCAGGAGAAATCCATGGATTAATTGCTACACCAAATGACCTATCACCGATGGTTAAATGGTCCTATAGTCTTACCACTACTACAAATGGACAATGTGCAACAGGATATGGCACAGGTAAAGGAAATACTAGTACCATCCTATTTCTTCAAGATTATCAAAATTATGCGGCACGTTTATGTGACGCTTTAGTTTTAAGTAATTACGATGACTGGTATTTACCAAGTAAGGATGAACTCAATAAGCTTTATATTAACAGAGTTGCAATTGGAGGTTTTAACAGTGATGCTTCATATTGGAGTTCAAGTGATGACTCACAAAGATCCTATGCGTGGAGACAACAGTTTAATGCAGGCAACCAATATTTAGAAATTAAAACTAGTCCAAACTCAGTAAGAGCTATACGATACTTTTGACGTTATTTATCCATCAGCTAAATGACCAGTTTATTTTCCAGCTCTATGACTTGTGACGATAATGTGAAGGCACTTGCTTTGTAATGGCTACAGGAGAAAACACAGCGGATTTCTATTTCTTTCAAGCTAGTGAATTGGAGCCAAAAGTTTGAAAGCTGAATTAACCAAGTATATTATCTTGTTTACATTGGAAATCAGCTTATTCGTATACATTTGAAAGAATTACGCGCTATAACAAACGCTATAGCAAATGCGGGTATGCGTGTTCGTTGAAACATTTGAAATCTTTATATACATTTGTGCTGGCAGACAGTTGAGCAGCAATTTATTCCCGCACTTGCCATAGCGTCAGCCGTTGGCAGTAAGTTTAAAAAATCACGGCAAACTACAGAGAATCATAATATTAAGACAATTTATCGTTCTTTGAAAGTTCATCCAGACAGAAAATCAAATTCGACAAAGTTGAACCAAACCATGACAATTTTGAAAGCTCGGCTCGACTTTCCTACTCGACAACTTTGACAAACCCGACAGAAATTCTCGGCGAAACTATCAACGAACTGAACTGTAAAATTCCACTTTAAAGACAAATATGACACGAAAGAAAAGAAAACCTACTGCCAACAAACGCTATAGCAAATGCGGGTATGCGTGTTCGTTGAAACATTTGAAATCTTTACATACATTTGTGCTGGCAGACAGTTGAGCAACAATTTATTCCCGCACTTGCCATAGCGTCAGCCGTTATACTTACAAATAGTCAACCGCCCTTTCGTCGCCATGAACAATTGGCTTCACAGCCGAAGAAATCACATAACTCTTTATACACTTCCGGATAGGTACTCCATTTTAGTGAGTATGTATCCTGAATCTTCCGGATAGGTACTCCATTTTGGTGAGTATGCATCCTGAAACTTCCGGATAGGTACTCCATATTGATGAGTATGCATCCTGAAACTTCCGGATAGGTAGTCCATTTTAGTGAGTATGTA
>CAIRMR010000184.1 GCA_903879715.1 uncultured Bacteroidales bacterium | reverse complement strand
CACTGATAAAGAGAAAAATGAACTTATCTCGCAGTTGATCAACAACTATGTGATTAAACACAAAGAGATTCTCGGAATTTTCAACCGCAAGAAATTTGTCGCCACCGTTGGAGATGATCTCCCCAATGGTATTGTTAAAATGGCAAAGGTTTTTGTTGCAAAAAAACGGAAGCTCAAAGTTGGGGATAAAATGGCCGGTCGCCACGGTAATAAAGGTATTGTTGCACGTATCGTCCGCGAGGAAGATATGCCGTTCCTCGAAGATGGAACACCTGTTGACATCGTGTTGAACCCACTTGGTGTACCTTCACGTATGAACCTTGGTCAGATTTACGAAACCGTTTTAGGCTGGGCTGGAAAAAAACTTGGTTTGAAGTTTGCCACACCGATTTTCGACGGAGCTGAAGTTGATCAGATCAACGAATACCTTGTTAAAGCAGGCTTGCCAGAGAATGGAAAAGTGTATCTCTACGACGGCGGAACCGGTGAAAGATTCCACCAGACTGCAACTGTTGGCTATATCTACATTTTGAAGCTTCACCACATGGTTGACGACAAAATGCACGCCCGTTCAATCGGACCTTACTCTCTCATTACGCAACAACCACTTGGCGGTAAAGCCCAGTTCGGGGGTCAGCGTTTTGGGGAAATGGAAGTCTGGGCTCTCGAAGCATTTGGAGCAGCCAACATTTTACAGGAAATTCTTACCGTAAAATCTGACGATGTTATCGGACGCGCAAAAGCTTATGAAACCATCGTTAAGGGTGATAATATGCCAAAACCAGGCATACCGGAATCATTCAATGTTCTCATCCACGAATTACGTGGTCTTGGCCTTAACATAACATTTGATTAATGGAAAATAAAGGCTTCAGTTCTTCTTTTTATATTATTGAAAATAAATTAAACAAATCCCATAATGGCTTTTAGAAAAGAAAATACTATTGTAAAGACTGAGTTCGATCAAATTACTATTAGCCTTGCGTCGCCCGAAACTATTCTCGAAAGGTCGTACGGTGAAGTTTTAAAGCCCGAAACCATCAACTACAGGACCTATAAACCTGAAAGAGATGGCTTGTTTTGTGAAAGAATTTTCGGGCCGGTAAAAGATTGGGAATGTCATTGCGGTAAATACAAGCGTATCCGTTATAAAGGAATTGTTTGCGATAGGTGCGGTGTTGAAGTAACCGAGAAAAAAGTACGTCGCGAAAGAACCGGCCATATTCAATTGGTAGTTCCTGTTGCACATATCTGGTTTTTCAGGTCACTGCCCAATAAAATTGGTGCCTTGCTGGGATTACAAACCAAAAAGCTCGATAGTATTATTTACTACGAGCGCTATGTTGTAATTAACCCGGGTATTAAAGGTGCAGATGGTTTAAAATATCTCGATTTTCTTACAGAAGAAGAATATTTCGAGATTATGGAAACCATGGCTCCCGAAAATCAGTACCTCGACGACACCGATCCAAACAAGTTTATCGCAAAGATGGGTGCAGAAGCCCTGCACGACCTCCTTGCCCGATTAGACCTTGACGAACATTCGTACGACCTGCGGCATAAAGCACATACCGAAACTTCACAACAACGTAAACAGGACGCTTTGAAACGTCTTCAGGTTGTTGAAGCATTCCGGGATGCCAAAACCCGTATTGAAAATCGTCCGGAATGGATGATCGTAAAAGTTGTTCCGGTTATCCCACCCGAATTAAGACCGTTGGTTCCGCTGGATGGTGGCCGTTTTGCTACCTCCGACCTCAACGACCTTTACCGCAGGGTAATTATCCGCAACAATCGTTTAAAAAGACTTATCGAAATTAAAGCTCCTGACGTAATTATGCGTAACGAAAAACGCATGCTCCAGGAAGCTGTTGACTCACTTTTTGATAATTCCAGAAAAGCAAATGCCGTTAAAACCGAATCAAACAGGGCTTTAAAATCCCTCAGCGACAGTTTAAAAGGCAAACAAGGACGTTTCCGTCAGAACCTGCTCGGTAAACGTGTTGACTACTCTGGCCGTTCGGTTATTGTTGTTGGTCCTGAGCTTAAACTTAGCGAGTGCGGATTACCTAAAGAAATGGCTTCGGAACTTTTCAAGCCTTTCATTATTCGCAAGATGCTCGAAAGAGGTATTGTTAAAACCGTTAAGTCAGCCAAGAAAATTGTTGACCGTAAAGACCCGGTAGTTTGGGATATCCTCGAAAGCATTTTAAAAGGTCACCCGGTTTTGTTAAACCGTGCTCCTACCCTTCACCGTTTGGGTATTCAATCGTTTCAGCCAAAACTTATCGAAGGAAAAGCCATTCAGTTGCACCCTCTCGTTTGTACGGCTTTTAACGCCGACTTCGACGGTGACCAGATGGCTGTTCACGTTCCGCTTGGTAATGCTGCCATTCTCGAGGCTCAAATCCTTATGATGGCTTCGCATAATATTCTAAATCCTGCCAATGGCGCACCAATTGCCGTTCCTTCACAGGACATGGTACTTGGCCTTTATTATATTACCAAAGCCAGGAAAAATGTACCCGAACACGAAGTCAAAGGCGAAGGTTTCAGGTTTTATTCACCTGAAGAAGTGATTATCGCCTATAATGAAAAAAAGGTTGATCTTCATGCGATAATTTTTGTAAGGCTCGAAGTTGAAGAAGATGGCATAATCAAGAAAAAAATGATTGAAACCACCGTTGGAAGAATTCTTTTCAACCAGGTAGTGCCACCTCAATACAGCTACATCAATCAATTGCTGACCAAAAAAGCGCTTCGTGATATTATCGGTGATGTTTTGAAGAAAACCGATACTGCAACTACTGCAAAATTCCTCGACGATATTAAAAACTTAGGTTTTACGATGGCGTTCAGAGGAGGCTTGTCCTTTAATCTAGGTGATGTAATTGTTCCCGTAATTAAAGAAAGTCTTATTGCAAAAGCCAACGAAGAAGTTGAAGAAGTTCTTGCCAACTATAACATGGGTTTCATCACCAACAACGAACGTTATAACCAGATTATCGACATCTGGACCCACACCAACTCGCATCTTACCCATAGTTTGATGGATCAGCTATCAAAAGATAAACAGGGATTCAACCCGGTTTACATGATGCTCGATTCAGGTGCCCGTGGTAGTAAAGAACAAATTCGTCAGCTTTCAGGTATGCGTGGTTTGATGGCAAAACCTCAAAAATCCGGCGCTACCGGTGGTGAGATTATCGAAAATCCAATTTTATCGAACTTTAAAGAGGGTCTTTCGGTACTCGAATATTTTATCTCAACTCACGGTGCCCGTAAAGGTCTTGCCGATACAGCGCTTAAAACTGCTGATGCCGGTTACCTTACAAGACGTCTTGTTGACGTATCACAGGATGTGATTATTTCGGAATGGGACTGCGGTACTTTGAGAGGTTTAACAACTTCGGCATTAAAGAAAAACGAAGAAACCGTCGAAACACTTTACGACAGGATTCTTGGCCGTACAACTGTTCATGATATTTATCAT
>CAIRMR010000183.1 GCA_903879715.1 uncultured Bacteroidales bacterium | reverse complement strand
CGTAGGCTCGAATATTTGCCGCCAGCTTCTTTCAGATTCGCAGTCACCCACGACACCCTTGCTCTTAGCTAATGATATGTACTGCAACACTCATTCGGGACTTGCACCCTATAGGTTATGACCATGCCCGACACACAAAAATAAGACTGCCTCTAACGAAGCAGTCTTATAGGAATAACAAACTAAACATTTCCGGCTATTTTATCGTTTTCGGCAACCAGATAATAATGTCATATAACAGCTGACCATAACCCATGCCTGGTTTTAGGTTTAATTCATCATAATTACATTTACTCCAACTCACTCCCGTTCGTGGGTCAACTGTATAATTAAAAGCATTTTTATAATCGTGGTTTATAGATGAAGCTCTGGTAAAATCGAAAGTCGGGTTTTTTGTATTCTTTGAAAAAACGATTGTCGTATCCTGCCTTGTGAGAGTTTCGTAAAACGTTGGATTAAGCTCAAGGGTATGGCTGAAATCCTTCAGAGCTTTGTTAGCTTCAGCAGAAGAAATTATAATAACTCCCTGGTTTGTATTAGAAATATAAATCTCGGTATGCAGCCCGGAAGCTTTTAATTGCAATGGGCTTATTTTTTGCAGATTTACATTTTTATAGCTCGAAATGCTGAACTCGGTAGAAGTTTCTGGTACAGTGAGCTGGATCCTTTTGCCATCACTGTGTTTATTAATATCAGTGTTTTGTGCGATCAACTGGCTAAAAATCGAAATTAGCGAAGCCATTATAAGAATCAGTATCTTAATCATAGTACAAATGTTTAAATAAATAACTATGAAACTGCGATATCCAAAGTTACTACTTAAATGATGAAATTGTACACACTTACATAGTAAAATTCAGTTAATCATCTCCTGGACTCCGAACTAATTCCGAAAAGGACATTTCTCTATTGCTCAAATACCTGCTTACCTTTTTATGAGCTCAGGATTGCGTACGAATCCTCCCAGCCATATAAAAACAAGCACAACTGTGGGCATTACTATGCTTAGCCCGCCTGTCATATGAATTATGATTGCGCCACCCATATATGCGCTTAATAAAATAGTGCCGTAAATATTTGTCCTGGGGACTAAAAATAATAATGCCGATGTAATTTCACCAATAGCAATTATAATGCGCCAGTCGCCAAGTTTCAACTGTTCCATTTGTTCAGGATGCAATGCTAATTTACCTGCCGCGCTAAATGCGAAAAGCCCGGTTAACAATCCTGCAATTACCCATCCGGCAATTTTTCTCATCTTCGAAATCTCTGTCGTACCCATGTTATTTCATTTAAATGTTAAAACTGATTCTTTTTTGATTTTTGTTTTTATAGTCTGTTAAAACTTTAATTCTAAACAATAGTTCATTTTGTTCGTAAAAAAAATGCAACTAACATGTAACAATTGATAAATAAGTATGCTCAATCAAGGGGATAATTAATCTCATATTTTAAAATAATTAAACATATATTCCGGAATTATTTGCGCTATAATCCTAAATTATTTAAGGTATTCAAAAACCATGAATCTAGGAATTTCCGCATCTAATTGATCATAAGTATTATTTGTCAATATTTCTATTATTGATTTTCGTTTCATATCGAATAAGCAACTAGATTCCGAACTATACATAATTTTATAAAAAGCATATAAAAAGCGTTTTTAAGATGGATAAAATTCCTTTACATTTGCCCGGACAAATCCCTAAAAACAACCTACTGTTATGACAATAGGAATACTCAAAGAAATTACCGGTGAAAACCGGGTTGCTATGCTACCCGAAAGTGTCGCCACGCTGGTTAAAATGAATGTTACCATGCTGATCGAAGCAGGTGCAGGGCTTGCAGCTTTTGCATCGGATGCGGAGTATGAACAGGCTGGAGCACGAATCGAAACCAAAGCTAAAATTATTGCCGGTGCTGACTTACTGATTAAAATTCAGCCACCCACACCCGAAGAAATTGCTCTTATGAAAGACGGGCAAGTTATTATGGCTATTTTAAATCCATATTTCAACGCGGACCTGGTTAAAGAACTTGCAGCCAAAAACATTACAGGATTCAGCATAGATGTGGTACCCCGTACTTCGCGTGCACAGGCAATGGACATACTTTCGTCGATGGCTACGGTGGCAGGCTATAAAGCTGTGCTGACTGCTGCCAATACTTTGCCTAAATTCTTCCCGATGTTTATGACTGCGGCCGGAACCATTAAACCTGCCAATATGCTGATTTTAGGAGCAGGTGTAGCCGGATTGCAAGCCATTGCTACTTCACGTAAGCTCGGCGCGGTAGTTTACGTTTTCGACGTTCGCGCGGCAGTAAAAGAAGAAGTTGTTGGCCTTGGCGGGAAATTCGTTGAAGTGGAAGGCGCTCTTGATGATAAAGCTGCCGGAGGTTATGCCGTTGAACAAACCGATGAATTTAAAGCACGCCAGGCTCAGGCCATCCATGATCAGGCTGTTAAATCGGATGTCATAATCTGTACCGCTCAGATTCCGGGACGCCGCGCTCCGCTCCTTCTCAAAAAGGAAACCGTGGAAGCCATGAAACCAGGCTCTGTAATTATTGACCTGGCAGCTTCGACAGGGGGAAACTGTGAACTAACCAAAGACAATAAAACTATCGTTCATAATGGAGTGAAGATCATTGGAAACTCACAATTCCCAACCGATATGCCCACCGATGCCAGCCGCATGTATGGCAAAAATATGATCAATTTTCTGAAACTTATCATTACAAAGGAAGGCGCTTTGAACCTCAACTGGGACGATGATATTGTAAAAGGAACGGCAGTTACACATGGGAAGGAAATTGTGCATGAAAGAGTAAAGACTGCTATCAGTGTATAGTGCGCTGTGCTTTGTGCTCAGCATAGTGCAAAAGACTAAGCACAAGGCATTAAGCACAAAGCACTAAAAATAAGAAATCAAACAAACTCATAAAACAACCAATCTATGGACGAAATTTTAAAGTTTTTCCTGGAGTACAAAGAGATGATATTTGCTATTGTCCTTTCAATATTCCTTGGAATAGAAGTAATATCACACGTTCCGGCAGTTTTGCACACACCACTTATGTCGGGCAGTAACGCAATACACGGCGTTGTTATCATTGGCGCTATCATTGTGATGGGCCATGCAGATACTGTTATTCCACAAATTCTTGGCTTTATTGCTGTTATCCTCGGCACGTTAAATGTGGTCGGTGGATTTGTTGTTACCGACCGTATGCTCGAAATGTTTAAGAAAAAGAAAAATTAGGAGAACCGAATTATGGACAACATTATTTCACTTGCAAATCAGACCTCCATCCTGGAAATTTCCTACCTGCTTGCTTCAGTGCTTTTCATCCTTGGTCTGAAAAAACTCAGTCATCCTGCTACTGCACGGGCCGGTAATCTCTGGGCAGCAGCAGGAATGGGCTCTGCAATCCTTTTCACCATACTTTTCCATGAAAAAGATGGAAAACACATTGCCAACGTTCCGTTGATTCTAATTGCCCTCGCTATCGGAAGCTTTATTGGTTGGTATGCTTCGAAAAAGGTAAAAATGACTGCCATGCCTCAGATGGTTTCCATCTTTAACGGTATGGGTGGTGCCTGCGCCGCATTGATATCGTTGATGGAATTCCCTAAAATGCAGAATGCGATGGCACTTGCCGGTGATGCGCATATGCTTGGAGGTGAAGGCATCGCAATATTACTGGGATTAATGATCGGAGGCGTTTCGTTTGCCGGAAGTATGATAGCATTCGGGAAACTCGACGGTCGCATTGGTGATTTCAAACACCCTATACTTCGAATAATCAACCTGACATTCCTGGTTGGATTATTTGTTGCACTGGTACTGATCCTTTTCATGAAACCTGTTGAAGGTAATAACCTGCCGATTTATCTTTTTGCGTTAGCAGCGTTAATTTACGGAGTAACTTTTGTAATGCCGATTGGCGGTGCCGATATGCCGGTTGTAATCTCATTGTTGAACTCATTTACAGGTGTTGCAGCAGCCATGGGCGGATTCCTTTACGGCAACCAGGCCATGCTTACCGGAGGTATTCTTGTTGGTTCATCAGGTACTATCCTGACTATCCTTATGTGTAAAGCAATGAACCGTTCGTTATTGAATGTTATTATCGGTGCTTTTGGCGTTGCCGGAGCAGCCGGAACAGAAGATGGCGATAAAACCGTGAAGGAAATCTCCCTCAGCGACGCGGCTGTTTTACTAAGCTATTCACAGAAAGTATTTATTGTGCCAGGTTACGGACTTGCCGTAGCACAGGCGCAACACTTATGCCACGAGCTCGACAACCTGCTGACAAGTAAGGGTGTTGAAGTTAAATACGCCATTCATCCTGTGGCCGGCCGTATGCCGGGGCATATGAATGTATTGTTGGCCGAAGCCGATGTTCCCTATGAAAAACTTGTTGAAATGGAAGATGCCAACAACGAAATGGGAAATACTGATGTGGTTATTGTAATCGGCGCAAACGATGTAGTGAATCCCGCTGCTGAAGATGATCCATCAAGTCCTATTTACGGAATGCCGATCATTAAAGCTCTTGACGCAAAAAATGTGATTGTTATGAAACGCAGTATGGCCGCCGGTTATGCCGCTATTCCCAACAACCTTTTCTATCATCAGAAAAACCGTATGCTTTTTGGAGATGCAAAAGCTACCTTGCAGAAACTGGTGGCAGAAATAAAGAGTCTATAATTAATTCACAGGTCGTTTTTAAGTTCCCTTTGACTATTTTGCAATAAATCCGTGAAAAAAAATTCTCTAACCGTATTTATTCAAAGTATAAAAAAAAAAATACGAACAATTTTCTCTTATCTTTGAATTTCCAATTCTTATAATAAAGGAAACCATACTCATAGTTAAAAAAAAGACAAGAAAAATTAATTTTATATTATACTCTTAACCTATTGTAAATAAAGTGTATGACTTTATTTACAATAGGACATTAATTTTGTAATACTGGACTGCATATTTATGTAATTATTAGCGTAACATATGATTCTGACAGAACTCTATACTGGACATTCTTCATCACCCAGGTAAATCATGTAAGAAAATCCTTCGGTAACTGGAATGGCAGAATTAAACCAATATTATTCGCAAAACAAATGTGAACATGGAAAGAGCAGAAAGCAATCATATTACACCTCAAAAAGAAGAACTTCCCGGTTTCATAAAAACCCATATTAATATATTTTGGACTGGAGGCTTTGATTCAAGCTACAGAATGATACAACTTTCGAAGCATGATGTTACTATTCAGCCTTATTATCTGTGCGACAACAGGCTTTCAGAAGAACTTGAATTAAATGCAATTTCAGCCATTACTGCCGATATACAAAAGCATCCTGAAACAAAATGTACAATTCTTCCCCTAATCACTTTCAAAGTTAAAGATATTGAACCCGACAGTGAGATAACAGATGCATTTTACCGATTACAAAAGTTGACAGCAATTGGTTCGCAGTATGATTGGTTGTCGAGATATGCCAAATCGTGTAATGGTCTTGAGATATGTATTGAGCACACCGAAATTGGAAGAGCATATAATTGTATAATGAAAAACGGTGAGGTAAAAAAAATCACCGACGGCACTATTTCCTATTGCATAATTGATGAAGAAAAGTCTGATCCGGATTTATACAAAGTATTTGGTAATTTCCGATTCCCTCTCCCCTTGTTGGAACTTACAAAATCTGAAATTTTAGAAGAATACAAGAAACTGAGTTTTTCAGAGTCCATAAATAAAACATGGTTTTGCCACACACCGGTCAGGAACAAATCATGTGGCGTATGCAATCCTTGCAAGGCTGTTATCGAAGAAGGGCTTACCTTTAGGTTATCTGCAAGAGCTTTAGCTAGGTATAAAACAGAAATAAAATACGGGGATCGGAAATGGTTTAAAAAACTGAAAGAAATAAGATTGAAATATATTGGATATTAAGAAGTTAAGCGTTTTGTATTTTAAAAATACTAATTTTCATTTAGCAAATAAAAAGATAATTTCGCTGAACATTTAATATTTTAATCCTCCAATAACAGATTATTGCTGGAGTTAGACCCTTGGTCACATCACATTATTTAAAATGCAAGTTGTATTTGTAAACCGTATAATTGCTTTGCTCTAATCAAATCCAATAATCTGTTGAATCCTGCTTATTTCATCCTCAGATATGCGGCATTTCAATCCCCCTCAGGTTCCGGTATAGCTTCAAAGCGAACAAATCTGTCATACCCGAAATATAGTCGATTATATTCATAACCTTGGTGTACGCATTCGAAGATGGATCAATTTTAAACTGGGCCGAAAGCAGGTTCAACGTATTAGTATGCCGTTTGGTTCTTTTACTGTCTTCGATAAAAGCGGCCTCAATAAAATCCTCAATAAGCCCCGACATAATTCGGAAACCGGCAAGTTCAATCCGTACTACTCCATCGTAGCTATAGATTTTTTCTATGGATTTTTTTGAGATCGCTTTCAGAACATCCGAGAGTTCATCAATTTTATCAAGCAGCGAAGCGTTAAAAGTTCCGTCGATAATACGTGCCTGGTTTTCAATAAAAACCCTGGCGCATTTATGTGTTAAACAGTTTATTGATTTTGCCCTCAGGTAAGTTACAGCTTCGTTTTTGTCGTTTTCAATTTCATTTAATCTCTTTTCGAAACGATCCATATCTTCATTATCATGCTTCGCGATGATCTGGATCAAATGCTCTTTTACTTCGGCATACGAAAGGATTCCAAGTCTATGGGCGTCTTCATAATCTATAATATTATAGCAGATATCATCAGCCGCCTCAACCAGGTACACATACGGATGGCGCTTATAAACAATTCTTCCTTCAACTGTATCAGGAATCATTTTCAACTTTGCTACTACAGCAAGGAATACATCCTTATCATCATCAAAAAAACCATATTTTTTCCGGTGAATAGCTCCTTTTTTCTGCGTAGCCAACGATTCACAGGGGTATTTCAGTATGGATCCCAATGTGCTGTATGTCAGTCTGGATCCTCCAAACTGCCGTCCTGTATATTGTTTTGTAAGTATTCGCAGCGTGTTAGCATTCCCCTCAAAATGTGTGAGGTCATTCCATTGTTCTTTCGAAAAGAGGCTCCTGAACTTCAGATCTTCCTCCTTTTGCGTGTCACGATCGATAAAGTACTTCGAAATAGCATCTTCGCCGGCATGGCCAAATGCTGGGTTTCCCATATCGTGGGCCAGACAAGCTGAGGCTACAACATGTTTCAGGTCATACGTATAAAAGTGTTCTGCTTCCGGGCTTTGCTTAACTTCTTCAATATTATTTATTATTTCCTGGCCTACCAGGGCTCCCAGCGAACGGCCAACACTGGCCACTTCCAGTGAATGAGTAAGCCTGTTATGAACAAAAACCTCTTCCGGAAGCGGGAAAACCTGGGTTTTGTTCTGAAGCCTTCGGAACGGACTCGAAAAAATAATTCGATCCCAATCCCGTTCAAAATCGGAGCGGATTCCTTTTTCATAGTTTGTTATTCCATATCTCTCATCCGAAAAGCAGTTCGTCCAGTTCATTAAAGTATTGTTTAAATTATTTACTATGCCATTGTATTTCTGCCAACCACCCCGATCTGATTTATGATCCTTTACTGCCGGTGAAAGTCTCCCTGGGTGAGTATGTTTATTACATATTATTAACTTCCGGCATGCACAATTTATGTTTTTTGATAATTTATGCACAATGTCAGCAATGAAACACAATTTAACCCACATCTAATCTTTAGTTTTTCACGGGTAACTATGTGATTTATAAAGAAATCATGGGTGTGCTTCATTCAGATTAATCTGTTTGAAACTTGTTTAATATTGTTTCAATACCCTCTTTTATAGTATTTAGTTTATCAGCAAACTCCTTGGTATAGGCATTTGAAGGCATGGCAATACTTAATGATTGTGTTTTCTGATAATCGGATAACAATATTATTGCATAGTTAAGCTCATACCTCAGTTCATTTTTATCCATGTCTGTCATCATCTCAACAGCAGTATAATTCTTATTTACCAGATTGTTGTTCTTATTGTTTTCTCTTTCTGCTTTGAGAAGGGCTAGTAAAGTTTCGGAACGCAATTGTTTTGATAGTAAATGGTCCATTTGTGTTTCGCAGGAATTTAAAACAGGCTGCATCTTCATGATTTATGGAATTAATTAAACATCAGGTTTGATTGAAAAATAAATATTGGACGACTTTTAAGCGGTAAAGATAATTCTGAAATCCGATACTGAGGCTATAACTTAAGATGCAACACCAAATTTGTCGTTTGCATTAGTAATAACCAGATACTTATTTATATCCAAAGAGAGTTAAAATGCTTTTCAGACAAGCGTTTTAAATTTGCGCCCAGGGGTTTCCCACTCCGGTATCTGAGGTTTATCAATTTAACATTTAGTGAAGAGGTAATCTGGTACTTCCAATAATCCGATTCCGGACAAAATAAAAATTCTGCATGATGTACAATATTTCCCAATCATTTTAACGCAAAATATCATCGAAATTTCCTGTTTATATATTGGATAACTATTTTACTTTTGCACAGGATATGAAACTATTATCATATCGAAATTATTATGCATTATTACATTGGCATTGACGACACCGATAATCTCGAAAGCCGGGGAACAGGACACCGTGCCAGGCAATTGGGAACCATGCTCCAGGAAGCAGGAATTGCCCGTTTGATCTGCATTACCCGCCACCAATTGCTTGTGCATAAAGACATTCCATATACTTCGCACAACAGTTCGGCTTGCCTGCTGATGGATTGCGAAACGGCAAAAGAACCTGAACTTACTGCTTTCTGCCGCGATTTCCTGCTCATAGAATCGGCTCAGGGTTCTGATGCGGGTTTGTGCATTGCTTCAAAAACAGCGATAAATCAGAATATTGAAAACTGGGGTACGAATGCTAAAAAGATAGTTCTAAATAAAACTCTTGCCCATGAGCTGGCAAACATGAACAATATTTTTCTCGAAGGTCTTACAGGTGAAAAGATAGGTGTAATCGGTGCTTTGGCTGCCGTCGGTCTGCGCCATGCTGGCAACGATGGGCGGGTACTTTGGTTGCCTTTGCTGAGAGAAACCGATAACATCTTCACATCGGCAGAATTAAAAGACCGGCTTACCGTTGACAGGATTACTACGAAGGAAGGAACAGAAATCCATAATGACGATACAATAAAGGCAGACAACTGGATAAGGCCGGTAATGCGTGATAACAAAATTACATTGATTGTTGAAAAAACAAATGATCATGGACAATACAAATGGCAACATGTACCAAAAGAATACATCAAAAGCATTTCAAATTGAAAGCACTAACGACCTTTTAAAAATAGGGTTATTGCTGTTACTTGGTTTTTCTGCCGTATTCCTTCGCGAAAGGCTGAAAATCCCATTGCACCTTCCGGGTCATCATGGGTTTGAGTTTATGCTTTTATTTATGGCCGGCAAAACCCTCAGCCGACAGAAGTATGCTATGACTATTTCGTCGATTGGCGCATCCGCTTCGGCATTTTTGCCCTTATTCCATTTCGGAAGCGCTTTTATGCCACTAACATTATTATTGCCCGGGCTTATCGGCGATCTGATTATTAACAAAACCGGCAAACATAATTACCTGTATATTGCCCTTGCCGGAGGTTTGGCTTATTCGTCCATTCCTTTAGTCCGACAGGGAATTATGATGGTTACAGGCATCCCTTTCGGTTCTTTACTCACCGGATTATTGTATCCTTTTGCTCTCCATTTTATATTTGGTGCTTTGGGATCTGTTGCCGGCGCAGGGATATTCGGCAGATTTGCAAAATAAATTCTAAAATAAAAACCTGGTCCCGAAACGGCTTTACCTTCGTTATGATTCAATATTCATATCCAACTTCAGCATTTACCAAAATCAGTATTTCACTGTTTTTAATACTCTTGTTTGCATATGCGTGTAAAAAGGAGACGGATAAAACACCTCCGACGCTGCTCCTGGCAACCGAAAACGGATTTATTGCCGATTCAACCATTGTTCCAATAGGGTTTCCATACCGGATAGAATTTACAGCCAGTAAAGGAGAGGCCGCTATTACAAACCTGGTTGTGACACTCACAACTGAAAACGGTATGGAAACAGCGCTGGATAGCGGAATGTATTCAAATGGCTTTACCTACACCCGAAGCATATCGTACGGTGCTTCGAAGTTTGAGAAATGGGAGTTTATGATCCGGGATAAAAAAGGAAAATCAGCAAGTACCTCAATTACTATCCTGAAAGATGAAACATCCGCATTCGGACCCATCACAACTTATTCATCCGTAAAACTATCAGCACAGGATGATGTAGCGGGAAACTCTTTTTTTTCGCTTACTGATGGTAGTTTTTATTCACAGCATACTGCAGATGCCAATCAAGCCAAAATCAATATCATTACTTATTTCGGGGATAAACTGGTTCCATCTACAGAATTCACATTATCATCACCTGGCGAAAGTGATGTAGCCACCTTCTATTCCATGATAGCAAACTGGGTTATTCCTAAAAATGAAACCCGCTATAAACCCGACAGCCTGAGCATTCCGACAGGAGCCTTTGATGCCGCATTTAACGACAGCCTTATCATAACCAATTATACCTCAGCCACCATCGGAAAACGGAAATTTAAAATAGTACGTACAGGGTATGTGATTCCATTCCAGGTTACGAATGGACTTTCAGCAGGAAAAAGAGGATTGATAAAAATCAGGTCCATGCAGAACGGGCTGGATGGATTTATAATGGCAGATATAAAAGTTCAGAAATAACCGGTATGACAGCATTCAAAACTTTTCTCCTTTTCCTGATGCTGATGCCGGCGTTCCTTGCTGCGCAGGATATTAAAGGATTTATTTACGAGAATCCAGGAAATAAACCTGTAGCCAATGCAAATATTCTTATTCCCGGAACTAATCTTGGAACGGTATCCGGTTCCGACGGAAGTTTTTTCCTGCATATTAAGAAATCCGGGCAGGTTAAACTGCTTGTTTCACACATAGGTTTCGAAAATACCAACTTAATATTGGATGTTCCTGTTTCAGGATTAGAAAATATTATTATCCGTCTCGAACCTGGAACATCTGAAATAGCCGAAACCGTTATTACAGCTACCCGGACGCAGAAAAATATCAACGAATTGCCTTCTTCCGTGCGACTCATAACAGCAGAACAGATTAAGGAAATGCCTTCAACCGCCATCGACGATCTATTAAGAACGGAAGCCAACATTAACGTTGACAGAAAAAACGGTATTTTTTCGAAAAATGCTTCCGTTAACATGCGCGGACTCAACAGTTCGGCACGCACACTGGTAATGCTTGATGGAGTTCCTCTCAATAAAGCGGATGGCGGCGGAGTAAACTTTAACAGGATAAACACCGAGAGCGTCGAACGGATTGAAGTGATAAAAGGTCCCGGTTCGGCCATGTATGGCGGCAATGCAATGGGTGGTGTTATTAATGTGATTACAAAAGATATAGAAGATAAGCCAGCCGGAAGTGTGAAACTCTCAGCGGGTTCGTGCAATACACAAGGCGCACAGGTATGGTTGAGCGGACGGACAAAAATGCTGCCTAAGCTTGGCTGGAGCCTGAATTCATTTTACAGGCGGGGCGATGGGTATATTATTTCACCTGAAAATCAACGCGACACCACCGATGTAAAAACCTATTTATGGGAGTACAATGTGGGAGGAAAACTATCGTACAATTTTAACGACAGCAGCCGGCTCATTATCGGGTACAATTATTTTGATGACAAAACCGGTGACGGAACCCAGGTTTATGATCCGGATGGCGGCTATTACAAATACCGCACAAATCATTTGTATGCAACCTATCGTGGTTATATCGGTAAAACACAGATTACTGCCAACGCGTATATGCAACTTGAAAATTATATGAATCAGAAGGAATCGTTAAAAACCGAAAAGGTTCCGCCTTATGCAATTACGCAATATGTTCTTTATCTCACTGATTCGAAACGCAACGATGGCGGGCTGTGGCTGTCTGCAACCACGAAAGCTGGTATAAATCACAAAATAACTTATGGTTCCGATATCAGGTTAAGCAATGCTGATGCATCAGATATATATTTTACCTCAACCGATACAATTACCAATAAAGGAAAAATGAATGCCTTTGCTGTTTTCGTGCAGGATGAATTCAGCATGCTGAATAACAGGTTAAAAATTGTTGCCGGTGCCAGGGCCGACGCTGTTTTCTTCAGCGATGCCTCATTTACCATAGCAGCACCCTCAGTCACCAACAGCTATATGATGGAATATACGGGCGATTATGACGATAAAAACTGGCTGGCCCTAAGCCCGAAACTTGGTGCACGTTATGATCTTAAGCATTCCAATTCGGTTTATGTGAATTATGCGTCAGGATTCAGACCCGGCACACTCGACGATATGTGCCGCAGCGGAAGCATTTCGAAAGGTTTTAAAATGGCAAATCCTGAACTGGAACCGGAACATCTCCATAATTTTGAAGCAGGCGGTTCTTTTGTTATCAATAAATATATGCGGATTGAGCCATCGGTTTATTATTCAATCGGGAACCAGTTTCAATATTTTGTCGGTACCGGGGATACGGTTTATTCTACATCAAGTCCCAAAGCAATTCTTCAGCGCGAAAATGTAAGCAAGGCCGCTGTTACCGGTGCTGAAGCAACTTTGCGCATTAATCCTGCAAAAGCGCTTGAACTTACTTTTTCGTATGCCTACAATCATTCGGTGATAAAATCATTTGATACTGTTCAATTTGTTGCAAAAGATCTTTCGGGGAAATTCCTGATGGAAGTGCCCAAAAACCGGTTTACCGCCATGCTGAACTGGAAAAACAAATATTTCAACAGCATGCTGGTTTACGAGTATACAGGAACGCTTTACAATGACGATGAAAACCTGGTTGAAATGCACCCGTATTACAGGTTCGACGCAAAAATATCACGTGTATTTGCCCGTAGGTATTTTGTTTCGGCCACTATTCAAAACCTGACAAATAATATTTATACCGATAACAAAGGCAACCTTGGAATAAGCCGGTTTTTTATGCTTGATGTAGGGTACCGTTTCTGAAATAATTGAAAATATTTCTTTACTTAAAACACAATTAGAATGATAAAAAAATTACTCTTTTTAGTACTATTCCTTTACAGTCTCATGCAGTTACAGGCGCAGGATACAATAGTAAAATGGACATTCTCTAACAACAAGTTAAGCGACACTGTACAGGACGGAACCAATGCACTTAATCTCTTCCGTACCCTAAGAGTTGCGGGGACAAATGCTATTAATATGAAAAACGGGGCGACCAACTATGCAGCGCAATCCACAGGCTGGGATAACGGAATGGATTCAAAAAACTGGAATATCAGTTTTAAAACAACAGCTTATGAACACATACAACTATCCTCAAAACAGCAGTCTGGAGACTCTTATCCCGGCCCAAAAGATTTTAAGCTTCAATACAAGATTAATAGCTCGGGAAACTGGGCTGATATTCCTGACGGAACAATAGAACTGACTAATGATTGGACTGGTGTTTCAAACATTGATCTGCCGGCAGAGTGTCAGAACCAATCCGATTTAGTTTATATCCGTTGGATTATGACCTCAAACACAGATATTAAGGGCGGCACAGTTGCCGCTAGCGGAACCTCGAAAATTGACGATATCATAGTAACCGGAATGCTTATAACAGGGCTGGATGACAAAAATGCAAGTAGAAGTCTGAGCACTTTTCCTAATCCATCCACAACAACTTTCACAATTACCACAGCCAAAGAAACTTCATTACTGGAAATTTATAATACGAACGGGCAATTGGTTTATAAAACAATCCCTAAAAATAAAACGCTGACTGTAGAAAAAACACTACCGGCTGGAATGTATTTCATCAAAGCCACCCAAGATGGGAAAGAGAATTTTATAAAACATATTGTGAGATAAAATTTTGATGAGTCATTTTGAAAGGCCGGTAAGGAGACACTTCTGCCGGCTTTTCTATTTTTGGATTACAATATTTACCTGATCTGTGCAATTAAAAACAGAACAATAAACCATAGACACGCTTTCATACTTAAAGCTTTTGTACATTTATCCGGTAAATCAAAGAGAGTAACTTAATCTTCAAATAATATGAAACTTCTTGGCCTTTCGCCCATGCTGTGGACAAAACATCTCAACCTGACTGTTATGTTCTATACCAATATCCTGAAATTTACCTGCGATGAGCTGAACGAAAAAATAGGCTGGGCCTCGCTGAGCCGCGACAATGTGCAGGTTATGCTGGTCGAGCCACGGCAGCATCCCGAATTTACAGAATCACAGTTTACCGGTTCCATTTACATTCATACCGATGATGTGGACAAAATATGGAAAGAACTGAAGGACAAGGTAGAAATAGTTTATCCTATCGACAATTTTGAACACGGCATGCGTGAATTTGCGATCTATGACAACAATAAGTATATGATTCAGTTCGGGCAGGAAATTGATTTGGACAAACTGAAATAGATTTGTGTTTTCGTTACTGTTAAAACTGCTAACTAAACTGACTGGCTCACCTGCTAAAAAGTAAAATTTCCAATTATAAAAATGGAAAACCACCTGATCAGATGAATAAAAACAGTTTCAACAAATCTGAAATCTCAAAATTTATTGACCAAATGGTAATAGTGCCAAGTGGAATAATTGAAATGAGAGATGATAGAACAACACTAAAATGGATTGTTGAGATTGAATCATTTTTTCTTGCCAAATATCCGGTGACACAAGATATATATGTCGAAATAATGGAAGATTCGCCGTTCACTTTTAAAGGTAATTCCCGTCCGGTTGAAACAGTATCCTGGCTAAATGCAGTAACTTTTTGTAATTCTTTATCTGCTCTTTTAGGACTAAAACCATACTATACCCTGACCATGGAAGGCAGAGAGATTGCCTCCGACCTAAAAGCGGACGGATTTCGACTGCCGACAGAAGCAGAATGGGAATATGCCTGCAAAGCAGGAACAACAGGCATCAGATATGGGGAATTAGATTTAATTGCATGGTACAAAGGCAATTCAGGAAAATCAACGCATCCAGTGGGAATGAAAGAGCCCAATCTATGGGGATTGTATGATATGTTAGGCAATGTATGGGAATGGTGTTCAGATATTTATGATGAAACAGTTTATGGTTCGTATCGCATTTTCAGAGGTGGTGGCTGGTACGATGAAGCAAGAGGATGTATGGCTACCAATCGCAGACGCAGTCATCCTACTTCGTTTAAAATTGATGATCTTGGATTTCGAATTGCCAGAAACAGAGCCCTGACTACCGTAGAAAAAACAATTCAGTAATTTCATTGATATTGTAATACTTTCAAGACTTTAACATTAAATTATAACCCTATTGTAAATATCATGAAAACAATCGGATTGATCGGTGGAATGTCGTGGGAAAGTTCCGACAGCTATTACCAGATTATTAACAGGCAGGTTAAAGCCAAATTGGGAGGTGTTCATTCGTGCCGTTCACTTATGGTTTCCGTTGATTTTCAGGAAATTGCCGATCTTCAGCATAGCGGTGACTGGGAAAAACTAACTGTGATGATGGTTGAAGCTGCCCAATCCCTCGAAAAAGGAGGTGCTGATTTTATCGTTCTATGCACCAACACCATGCACAAAATGGCTGAAAGCATTGAGCAAAATACAACCATCCCGTTTATACATATTGCTGATGCAACTGCAATCGAAATTAAAAAGCATAAATTTACCAAGGTTGCGCTTTTGGGAACAAAATTTACCATGGAACAGGATTTCCTGAAAAAGAGATTTACCGAAAAACACAATATCGAAACTATAATTCCGGATCAGCAGTCCCGCGACCGCATTCATTCCATTATTTATGGAGAGCTGGTGAAAGGCATTCTTAATGAAAGTTCAAGAAAAGAATTTATTGAAATCATTGATACTCTTTTGAAAAAAGGTGCTCAGGGTATTATCCTGGGCTGCACCGAAATCGGGCTCCTGGTTACACCAAAGGACACCAACGCTTTGCTCTTCGACACTACGATAATTCACGCAACGCAAGCAGTAGAATTTGCGTTAAGAGATTTAAAAACGGGCAATTAACTTCAGAGATACAAGCCTGCAAGCAGAATCAGGATTTCACTCATTTAATTACGGTTAAAAATAAGTTGCACATTATAAAACTTTTAATACTATACTTTGTTTAATATTTCATATAAATAAGTTAAACAAAACCAGTTTGATACGCTCGAACTTAAATAAGTAAATTAAAAGTTCGAAACAACTTATTTAGCGTTGAAATCTGCGAAATAAGATTCAGCTTGATTCTTAAAAGTTTCACACACTCTAAATTTTAATATAATTGAAAACATGATGAAGACATACAAAGCATTGGCAATTGCAGGAACAGCGATAATGTTTTTTACTTTGGTATATGGATTTATCGTTGGTGATTTTTTTAAAGAAGGCAGCGTACTGTTTTCGATGGCCTGGGGAAAAGTGAGTTTGATTGATGTATATATAGGATTCTTTTTGTTTTCCGCCTGGATTATTTACCGCGAAGAAAAATGGGCAACAGCAGTTTTATGGATTCTTTCAATTATGATTTTAGGGAATTTTATAACATGCTTGTACGCCACAATAGCTCTGTTCAAATCGCAGGATGACATTAAGCATTTCTGGCTTGGAAAGTATTTCCGGACACTTTGATTAAATCAAAACCAATAAAATACAAATGACATTTTTTCAAATTTACATCTTCGCTTTAGTTGCCATCATGTTGATGATGACCATACTTTGGCTTATCAGTATCAAAATCAGGAACGTAAGCATTGTTGACCTGTTCTGGGGTTTTGGATTTGTAGTAGCCAGTGCGGTTTACTTCATATTTACAGAAGGCTTCGAAACACGCAAAATCCTTTTAATGACAATGGTTGCCATCTGGGGATTACGTTTATCCATTTACCTTGCCTGGCGCAATATTGGTAAAGGCGAAGATTTCCGCTACCAGAAATTCAGGAAAGATTTTGGAGAAAACCGCTACTGGTGGTATAGTTTTTTTTCGGTTTTCCTGCTTCAGGGAGTGTTGATGTGGCTTATTTCGGTGCCATTGCTGGGTGCGCAGTTTTACACTGGTAATGAACTTGGAATACTTGATTTTATTGGTGTTGCAATCTGGATTATTGGTTTCATATTTGAGGCAGGCGGCGATATACAACTGGCCCGGTTTAAGGCCAATCCGGCAAACAAAGGCAAGGTTCTGAATACTGGTTTCTGGCATTACACCCGGCATCCAAATTATTTTGGCGATGCAGCGGTTTGGTTCGGGTATGGACTTATCTGCCTTTCAGCTGGAAGTTATATCCCAATATTGGGTACAATATTAATGACAGCTTTAATCATCAAAGTATCGGGAGTTGCGCTGCTCGAAAGAACACTAAACACAACTAAGCCTGGTTACCAGGAATATGTGAGAAGAACGAGTGCATTTATTCCGTGGTTCCCGAGGAAATAGAAGGGGCGAGGGGGCAAAGGACGATGGGGCGACATGCCGAAAGGCGATGGGGAAATGACCGATGGCGGACTTGGAATTTGAGACCTGGAATTTGGGACCTGGGACTTGTAATTTGAGTTTACGGGTAACCCCAAACCCCGGAGGGGCTTAACGTGGACAAGTTTTGGATTGAATTTAAAATGGGAAAATAGAAAATGGGGAAATGGGAAAATAGAAAATAGTCCATACAAACCGTAGATCGTTAAATACGAAGCGTTTGAACCTTTGAACGCGAAGCATTGAACCTTTGAACCCTTGAACCTTTGAACGCGAAGCATTTGAGCCCTTGAACATTGAACCTGTGAACCCTTAACATTTGAACCCATTAACCTTTAACCTTTCCAATCCCCTATGTTCATCCTCGAAAATATCTGGCTTATCCTTTTTATCGCATGGGGATTGCCCCTGACTTTTTACCGGAGCAAATTCCGGAAAATCGTTTACCAGACTGATAGCTGGACCATCAATATAAAACCTTATTTCTGGAAAGAATTGAAAGCACTTTTTGGAAACATGTATCCGGACAATAGAAATTACCTGAAATTCAGGAATTTCTATCGCTTTTATCTCATCATATACCTGCTCTTATTTGTATCGTATTTAACATTTCATAAAAACAATACCATGAATGAACTTAAAATCGGAAACAGCATTCCATCATTTACTTTGCCTGATCAGAACGGAAATTTATTCGACATCAATTCCGTTCTCGGCAAAAAGAACCTGGTGATTTATTTTTATCCTAAGGACGACAGTCCCGGATGCACTGCCCAGGCCTGCTCGTTCCAGGATCAGTTCGAGGTTTTTAAGGAAGCGGATGCCGTAATTATCGGCATCAGCGGACAATCGGTTGAAAGTCACAAAGAATTTGCTGCTAAACACAGGCTTACTTTTACCTTGCTGAGTGACGAAGGAAATAAAATCCGGAAACAATTCGGCGTACCAACTAATTTGCTGGGATTATTACCTGGTCGGGTTACCTATGTAGCGGATAAAACCGGTAAAGTAATTTATATGTTTAATTCGCAAATGCAGGCTACTAAGCATGTGGACGAAGCGTTGAGGATTCTCAGACAATCAAAATAATCCGATTATGAAAGCAAATCAAATAGCAAAACTTATAGCTTCCATCCTATTGCCACTTGGCATTGGCGGCATTGCCGGAATATTTACTTCAGAAGCAATCCCAGGATGGTACGCCACACTCCATCAACCCTCATTTAATCCGCCCAACTGGGTGTTTGGTCCGGTATGGACGACGCTCTATATTATTATGGGTATTTCGCTGTTCCTGATCTGGAAACTTCCTGCAAGCAAGCAACGAAACCAGGCGATCCTGATCTTTATGGTACAATTACTTTTTAATTTTTGCTGGAGTTTTTTCTTCTTTTATTTCAAAATGATAGGATTAGCACTGATTGACATTTCAGTACTTTGGATAATGATCATATTTATGCTGGTTCGCTTTTACGTTATCAAACCTGTGGCAGCATATATCAATATCCCGTACCTTTTGTGGGTAACATTTGCTACCGCGCTGAATATGGCATATTTTTTCCTGAACAGGAGCTGAATAAATTAAATGGGGCTATTGTTATTTCAGTGGATCTATTCAAAGTGTCGGAAGACGGAAGTTGGAAGTTGGAAAATCTAAGGAAAACTATTTTATTCAAAATAAGCAGCACATTATAAGACAATTAACAGTGCGCAACTTATTTTCCACTCTTTTATGTAAATTCTTGTTAGCATCTGCTTCGGACTTCCGACCAACTTAAAACCAATTCCATTAAATTCCTGGTAGAACCAAATAAATGATCGTTTCTGCCAAGAATTTCTACATCCGGAATACCAATACGAGTAGAATTTATAATTAGCATACTGAATAAACTATCACCAACTTTGATGTACACAAGTGAAGTCCAGAACTCACTCAAAAAACGGGGCGAAACTGAAAAGCCTTAGGAGCCAGGAAAACTTAAAATAAAACTACAATGACAAATCTCGCTGTAATTGCTCAATTAATTGTTGCTGTGTCCATTATAATCGTATGGGTATTTCGTTTCGATAATATCGTAAAAGAATTCAAACAATATGGCCTGAATGATTTAACACGCACAATGGTAGGCTCAACAAAAATAGCACTGGCTACTTTGCTGGTTGCAGGAATCTGGTATCCTTCGCTTGTACTTATACCAGCTCTTATTATGGCTTTCCTGATGATAAGCGCGCAATATTTTCATTTCAAAGTAAATAATCCGTGGCAGAAACGTATGCCGTCGTTATTTCTTCTGCTGCTTTGCCTTTTTATTGCTTTGGTTTCCCTAAATATAATTTCTTAATGTGGATTCTTGAAATACTTATTATATTTTCGGGGATATCATTCTTATTATACGGAATATCTTATTTTTCATCCCCGCATATCACAACTATCCGAAAGTTTGAAATAAAAAGGTGCTTGAGAATCGCATAAATTAGTAGTCGCAAAACAAAACAAAAAATATGCGACTCTACAAGCGATCCAAAAATACAGATAAACCTGTACTCAAGCAAATTATTGAT
>CAIRMR010000182.1 GCA_903879715.1 uncultured Bacteroidales bacterium | reverse complement strand
GCTGATTAGGACTGACATATTGCGGGGTAGGTGCAACCTTTCTGTGGGTCTTGTTCATATTCCCGTGCATTTGATTGTTCAAATATAACCATAATTACCTGGCAAACAAGTCCTTCTTATTTAAACAGCAGACCCTATTTAAAGGTGTTCGTGAGCTAAAGGTTCGCCATAATACCACTCTCTGTTGTTGAGAAAATTTACTTATGGCTATTTCATGTAAATTATTTTGTTTTTTGAATGTACGGTAGTCTGGATAATCATTGTAAAAATCAAAATCAACAGTAGATACTATTATTCTGGTTTTAAAAAACGCGGTTATCACAAGTACTATTTTTTTTCAAAACCGGGACAGGCTTTGTCCTGGTTTAGATGAATAAAAAACAGAATAAATATGGTATGTTTTTGATTACTACTTCATTATTCCAGAATTCGTCATGATATTCCCAATTCCCAGCATAAACAGGAAAAAGAGCATAATTGTTTTCCATTACTTCTTTTCACGTATAAATTATCTGAATCATTTTATGTATCTATGAATGTCCCAATACTATAAGTTCTTGAATAACCTTTGGGAAATGCATGTATTCCAACTCGTGAATTTTCGCTGCAAGTATTTCAGGAGTGTCTTCTTTATTTATAGGACAACGAGCCTGAAAAATTATATCTCCTTTGTCATAATGCTCGTTCACATAATGAATAGTTATTCCGCTTTCCTTTTCTCCTGCTGCAATCACCGATTCATGAACTTTCATTCCAAACATACCCTTTCCACCGTATGCCGGCAATAAAGCGGGATGAATATTTATAACCCTTTGCGGATAAGCTTTTAAAATTGATTCCGGAATCAGCCATAAAAAGCCGGCCAGAATTATCCAGTCAATATTTCTACTTTTCAGATCGTTTAATATAAATGAGGAATTATAGAAATCATTACGATTAAACAACACCGATGGAATCCCTGCCGTTTTGGCTCTTTCCAGCACATACGCACCGGGATTATTGCAGTAAATCGCTGAAATCTCAAGTAATCCTTTGCCGTCAAAAAACTCAGCAATACGTTGTGCATTACTGCCGCTGCCTGAGGCAAAAATTGCAATCCGGGGAATCGTCTTCATGAAGAGTATATAGGTTTTATCGAACTATGATCAATGGCTCCAATTTGTGACTTTTAAATTTTCAAGCATATCATTAGCGAATTCAAAATAACAAAAACCCCGCGACATACAGCCGAATAATATGATTATTGCAATTAAAAAAAACAAAATAATCAATTAAGTGGCCTTTAAAATCAACGAAACAATCTATGTATAACCCTGTATTTTAATTCCTTAACAGCATTAAGCTTAAAATAATCCGAGTAATAATTGTTTTATCGATGAAATTGTTATTTCTTTGCAGCCTTAAACCAATTAAAGCGTACAACAATGTCCGACATTGCAACAAGAGTAAAAGCTATCATCGTTGATAAGCTGGGAGTAGACGAAAAAGAAGTAAACCCTGCAGCAAGTTTCACCAACGACCTGGGTGCCGATTCACTGGACACCGTTGAACTGATTATGGAATTCGAAAAAGAATTCAACATTGCTATTCCTGATGATCAGGCTGAAAAAATCAGTACAGTAGGTGATGCTATCACTTACTTAGAAAGCAACGCGAAATAAGTAAAATCCATTCGATGAAGTTAAGGCGAGTAGTAGTTACCGGCCTTGGCGCACTGACTCCATTAGGCAATACAGCTCCGGAATTCTGGAGTGGCTTGGTTAATGGGGTTAGTGGTGCTGGCCCCATCACACATTTTGACACAAGTAAATTTAAAACAAAGTTTGCCTGTCAAGTTAAAAATTTCGAGCCGTTAAATTTTTTCGACCGCAAAGAGGTCCGGAAATTTGATCCTTTTACGCTTTACGGTATGATTTGTGCCGACGAAGCCGTGAAAGATTCCGGTATTGATGCAGAAAGTGTTGATCATGACCGCGTCGGTGTCATCTGGGCATCAGGAATTGGTGGTATGACTACCATTTTTGAAGAAATCTCAGGCTTTAATGCAGGCGACGGCACACCTCGCTTTAGTCCGCTCATGATACCAAAAATGATTGCCGATATTGCTGCTGGTCAGATTTCGATCCGTTACGGATTTAGAGGCCCTAATTTTGCAACTGTATCAGCATGCGCTTCTTCAGCTAATGCATTAATAGATGCTTTCAACTATATCAGGCTTGGTATGGCTGATGCTTTCGTTACCGGAGGATCCGAAGCTGCTATTAATGTAATGGGTGTTGGCGCTTTTAATGCCATGCATGCCCTTTCAACACGAAACGATGATCCTTCAACAGCTTCTCGTCCGTTTGATAAGGATCGTGATGGTTTTGTTATGGGCGAAGGTGGCGCGGCATTGGTATTTGAAGAATTGGAACATGCTCTTGCAAGAGGAGCTAAAATATATGCTGAAGTTGCCGGTGCTGGTATGAGCGCTGATGCACATCACATTACAGCGCCACATCCCGAAGGATTAGGTGCACTCAATGCAATGCGTTCTGCTCTCCGCGATGCAGATATGACTATTAATGATATTGATCATGTTAATACGCACGGTACCTCTACAGGTCTTGGTGATATAGCTGAGACAACTGCTTTAGGAAAATTATTTGGAGAGCATTCATCTAAAGTATTTGTTAACTCAACCAAATCGATGACAGGACATTTACTTGGTGCTGCCGGTGCAGTTGAAGCAATGGCATCCATTTTTGCCTTGCAGAACGACATAATTCCTCCTACAATCAACCATTTTACAGATGATCCAGAGGTTGATCAATCACTCACTTATGTATTTAACAAAGCTTTGCATACCACTGTTGATGTTGCGTTAAGCAATACTTTCGGTTTCGGTGGCCACAACGCTACGCTTATTTTCAAGAAATTTGTGCTGTAACTTTGACTTTCGACGTCATAAAGCCTATCAGGGTATTTCTCTCTGAAGACAAACAACTTTTCGTAGCTTTAAAAAATATTTTTGGGTATTATCCCGGGAATATTTTTTTGTATAAACTGGCTTTTCGTCATAAATCACAGGCTATCGAACTGAATAACGGCAGCCGGGTGAGTAACGAAAGACTGGAATATTTAGGTGATGCCATACTCAGCGCTGTTGTTGCCGATCACCTTTTCAAAATGTTTCCATACAAAGACGAAGGTTTCCTTACTGAAATGCGTTCGCGTATTGTAAGCCGGGTTCAACTGAACAAGCTTTCGCAGAAAATGGGGATTGATACGCTTATTACGGCAAATACCGAAAACAACAATGTGTACCGGTCCATGAAAGGAGATGCTTTTGAAGCCTTAATTGGTGCCATATACCTTGACAAAGGCTATAATTTTACCAGGCAGATCATCATAGAGAAAATCATCAAGCAACATTTCGATCTGCAGGATCTCGAAAACAATAATACCAATTACAAAAGCCGGATCATTGAGTGGTCGCAGCGGGAGAAACGTTCGGTGGAATTTGTGATCCTTAACGAAGTTGGGCATGGATACAACAAACAATATGTTGTGGATGTGCTTGTCGACAAAATTTCGCTTGGCAAAGGCCGGGATTATTCCATCAAAGGCGCCGAGCAGGATGCAGCCATGAAAGCATTATTGCAGCTCGAAACCGAGAAAATCTAATTCCGGGACTTTTATTCTTTTTGTATGCTGAAATAATATTTCAGAAATTGTATATTTGTATAAGTAATTCGAATCTGTTTCAAAGTTCCCACTTCTTTTAAACATTTGAAAAAGTTAAATCAAAAGCGCAGGCAATAATTCCTTTATGATTTGATACTATAAGCCCATCATCGAATACCATTTACTGATTCCCATTTTCCTATTTTCTCTCAATACAACTGAATGAGTAGTCACGGATCGAACAAAGCAATAGTTTTCGCATTGGCAGGAAACCTGCTGATCGCCATAATCAAATATATTGTAGCTTTTGTTACGGGCAGTGCCGCCATGCTGGCCGAATCCATACATTCAACAGCTGACAGTTTCAACCAGGTATTGTTACTTATTGGTCATAAAAAAGCTAAAAAGTCACCCAGCGAAATGCACAGTTTCGGGTATGCCAACGAAGTATTCTTCTGGTCGCTGATGGTTGCGGTTTTGTTGTTTTTTGTTGGTGCCATGTTTTCTATTTACGAAGGAATTCATAAGCTCATTTACCCTGAAGCTATCAAAAATGTCTTCTGGATTTTTGCTGTGTTGATCAGCTCAATTGTAATAGAAGCCAAATCGTTCCAGGTTGCATTTAGCGAATTCCGCAAAACGACTAAACTTCCGTTTCTAAAAGCCATAAGGGCTTCAACGCAGGTCAGCCTGATAGTAGTTGTTTTGGAGGATTCCGCGGCGATGGCGGGCCTGGTGGTAGTTCTCTTATCAACCTTACTGGCCTGGCTGGTAAACCCGGTTTTCGACGCCATTGGAAGTATCACTGTCGGGATCTTACTTCTGGCGGTTTCCATTCTGCTTATAGCAGAAGTAAAAAACCTGATCGTTGGCGAAAGCCTGCCAAGGGAAAGACGCCTTTTATTGCGCAACATCATTCATAAGTACAAAAATACAGGACATATCAACCGTTTGCAATCAATGGTAATGGGCGATAGCAAATACCTGGTTTTGCTCTCAGTTGACGTTAATGATGACATGAAGGGCTCTGATGTAGAAGATATGACCGAGCGCCTGAAGCTTGAACTCAAAAAAGAAATCCCTGAAATCGGCACCATTTACATTGAAGCACAGGATTCTGAAAGAAATCGAAAAGTATGATCCCGATATCTCCCGATATGAAAACAAAAATCGTTGCCACCGTTGGCCCGGCATGTTCGAGCCGCGAAATGTTAGGTAAACTTATTAAAGCCGGTGTTGATGTATTCCGGCTGAACTTTTCGCATGGCGCGTATAGCGAACACCTTGCTGTTATTGAGCATGTACGATCGTTGAACGACGAATACGGAACTCACATTGCTTTACTTGGTGATTTGCAGGGGCCTAAAATCCGTATCGGTGCTTTTGCCGACAAAGAAGCCATGATGCACGACGGGCATGAACTTGTTTTCACAACCAAAGAATGCGACTGCACTGCCGACAGGCTCTATATCACCTATCCCGAGTTTGCACGCGATGTAAAGCCCGGAGAAGATTTGTTGCTCGATGATGGGAAGCTCCTTTTCCGTGTTATTGAAACCAATGGTGTTGATGAAGTAAAAGCAAAAGTTATCCATGGTGGAATATTATCCGGCAAAAAAGGAGTTAACCTACCTAATACAGTGGTTTCACTTCCATCGTTAACCGAAAAGGACAAGCGCGATCTTGCCTTTATCCTGGAACATGAATTTAACTGGATTGCGTTATCATTTGTAAGAAAAGCAGATGATATCCGGCATCTTAAATCTACTATAAATGAATTAGGCATTCCTGTAAATATGCCGGGTATTATTGCAAAAATCGAAAAACCTGATGCTGTAAAAAACATGGATGAGATCATTGCTGAAGCGGACGGCATAATGGTTGCCCGCGGCGATCTCGGAGTTGAGCTTCCATTGGAACAGGTTCCTTTGGTTCAGAAAAGGCTTATCCGTAAATGCAACCAGCACTCCAAACCTATTATTGTTGCCACCCAGATGATGGAAGGCATGATCAGCAATATCAGGCCCACCCGTGCCGAAGTAAATGATGTGGCCAATTCGGTTCTCGACGGAGCCGACGCAGTGATGCTGAGTGGTGAAACCTCTGTTGGCTTATACCCGGAAGAGGTGGTTGAAACCATGCAGAAAATTATCTGGGAAGTTGAGCAAACTGACGAAATCTATAATAAATCTCTCCATGCGGACCATACAAATAAAAAACGCCTGATTTCCGACTCAGTTATTTCAGCTGCCTGTAGCATGGCTATTGAGTCCAATGCCAATGCCATTATCGCCATGACAATTACCGGCTATTCGGCACAGCGTATCAGCAGTCAACGGCCCAAACAGGATATCTATATTTTTACCGGTAACAGTTTTTTATTATGCAGGTTAAACCTGGTTTGGGGAATCAGAGGTTTTTATTTTGATAAAATAGTTACTTCTACAACTAAAACATTTAAAGCTCTAACTGATCAGCTTATTGTTGAAGGCCGTATCAAAAAAGGTGATCTGCTGATTAAAGTTGCAAGTACGCCTATTTATGTTGCCGGTCAAACGAACACGGTGAAGCTGGATTATGCGTAAAGAGCTATAATCCAATGGAACGCGGATGAAGCGGAAAGAACGGATTATTAAGTTCATGTATATGTTTTTTATATTGTAGAGTGATTATTTGTCACTCCTGATCACCGCGCCAGTTTCTCCACAAATTAAACCGGAGATTGTAACTGCATTTTGCTAAACTTTGAAATCAAACGTGGGTTTAAGACGCATTCCTGACATATAACGGAACAGCCAAATTGTTATCAAATTGTTAAAACCCATATTCCGCAATGTATCAATTAAAAACAATTTGTTAATTTTACTTATATCATTCAAAACAATAATCCATTTTTTCTTCCAAATCCTTTTAATAACTGTCTCATGAAACAGCTATCCGTTACTTTGATCTCCATTTTTATCCTGAGCTTTTCAGCTTTTTCACAAACCGGAAGTGAACTCGATAACGAGAAAGGCACTTCGATGAAGCCTATGATTAATTCACTTAGCGACGTAGTAAATGCCATCGAAGAAAGTGATGTCGAAATTGTGCATATCGAATTCGATCTTGTATTCGACGATAGTTCAAAAGAAATTTACAGGAATCTGACCAAAGATTACTCTTATGGTTTCCTTGCTTATGGAGATTACCGGATAGCTAAAATTGGCATCGAGCTTTATAAAGAAACTGATACGGGTTGGGACTATATCAAAACCGGTGAACTCAGTGAAGGTACAATGACCATTTTGTATGATGTGACGGAAACGGGCCGTTATAAAATTGTGCTTCGTGCTTTACAAATGAACGAAGGATACAACGTGGGTCATTATGGCTTAGTTGTGCTCCACGATTAAGGCCTGATAACTTAGAGTAGTAGTATCTACTATTTTTCGGTGCGTTTTACAATCTGATAACAGATATGCATTTTGCTCTCTTTGATGAAAGGCATAGGTTTTTAGCGTGTCTGCATATTTTATAATCATGTTATTATAAATCATTCAGGCAGTTCCAACAATGATTTCTATCTTTGTACAAAAATATTCAAATTTCATCCTCTCACCTCTCTCCATGCCTGCACCGAAGTCGAAGTGTCACCCAATCGCCCCAAACCCTAACCCCTAAATCCCAACCCCTAGCCCAATGGCTGCAAAATCACGCCTTGATCCTACAGTTGAACTTGCAGATGCATTTATAGGTATCGCAACAAATATGCCTGTCATACAACTGGTGCATTATATTAATAGCCGGACGTTATTAAACCTCTTGCGCGAAAAAGATTTACCTGTTTATTTTGAGAAATCGGACAATCTGCAGGATTTCAAGTTTTATCATTGCCAGGATGAAGATTACAGGAGTGTGTTCTGCCTTTTAGGAAACAGCAGTTCAGGATTAAACCTGTTACCGACACATAAACAGTTTGGTTATTTCCTTGTGGTGCAAGGCGCCCTTCCTGAAGAGAAAGTAACACAACTTGTTGCCCAGATAAAATCAATAGCCGGGGTTCAACTGGCGGCCCTTATTAACCAGGAGCCAATAAAATCTTTGGGCCCTATCCTTCAGGACCTTGAAATCCATCTCACAGATTTAAAGAAGGAAAAAGCGGAAAAGCAGACACGAATTATGCCTTTAGCCGAAGATCAATGAAAGGAAAAATACTTGTAACTATTCAGTTTACATGCCTGGTTTTACTGATGATTGTAACGAATTGGCTTGTTCTTCCCTGGTGGAGCTTTCTATTGCTGGGAATTTCAGGCTTCCTTGCTTTCTGGTCCATGGCTGTAATGAAACTGGGGAATTTTAATATAGTTCCTTACCCTGTTGTAAATGGGAATTTAGTTACTCTCGGGCCCTACAGCGTGATACGGCACCCAATGTACACTTCGATTTTTATTTTTGCGATTGCGTTATTGTCCGGACAGTTTGATTTCAGAAAACTAATAATCAGCCTCGTACTTGTAGCCGGATTGATATTAAAGATGATTTACGAGGAAGGCCTTCTTTGTAGTCATTTTCCTGATTACAAGGCATATATGCGGAAAACGAAAAGGGTAGTCCCATTTATATGGTAAAAAGGATTAAACCCCAAGTTTCAAATCCCAAAGTCTAAATTCCAAGGTCCAAATTCCAACGAATAAAATCCAGGTATTGGTTTTATGGAGTATATCTCTCATATTCTCTTGGTCTCTATGCCTCTAAGTCTTTTTCTCCTTTCTCCCAGTCTCCCCTCGCCCTGTCGCCCAATCGCCCTTCGCACCTCCTACTACCCAGCCGATTCAAACTGTTTCAGGAACCGAAGATCGTTTTCACTGAACATACGTAAATCTTTAACCTGGAATTTCAGGTTGGTAATACGTTCAATTCCCATTCCGAAAGCATAACCTGAATATTCCTTGCTGTCGATACCGCAGTTTTCGAGAACCGCAGGATCAACCATCCCGCAGCCGAGAATTTCAACCCAACCGGTATATTTGCAGAATCCGCATCCTTTACCTCCGCAAAGATTGCATGAAATATCCATTTCAGCTGATGGCTCAGTAAATGGGAAATAGGAAGGACGCAACCTTATTTGAGTATCGGGAGCAAACATTTCACGTGAAAAATACAATAAAGTCTGTTTCAGATCTGCAAATGAAACATTGCGGTCGATATACAATCCTTCAACCTGGTGGAAGAAACAATGCGCACGAGCGGAGATAGCCTCGTTACGGAATACCCGACCGGGAAAGATAGAACGGATTGGCGGTTTGTTATTTTCCATTACGCGAACCTGAACGCTGGAAGTATGCGTACGCAGAGCAATATCCGGATCTTTTTCAATAAAAAATGTGTCCTGCATATCACGTGCGGGATGTTCCGGAGGGAAATTCAGCGCGGAGAAGTTATGCCAGTCGTCTTCAATTTCAGGTCCTTCATTTACGGTGAAACCTAAACGCGAGAAAATACTGATCATCTCGTTGCGGACAATCTGCAGCGGATGCCGTGTACCCGGTTCCCGGAAATTTGCTGGTTTGGAAAGATCATTTTCAAGATCAGCACCAGTTTCAAGGCTTTCGAAAGACTCCTTCAGCAGGTTAACTTTGTCCTGCGCTTCATTTTTCAGCACGTTAAGTAACTGACCTACATCCCGTTTCTGGTCTCCCGGAAGTTCTTTAAATGCATCAAACAAATCCTGCAACAAACCTTTACGACCCAGGAAGCGAATGCGGAACTGCTCCAGGCTATCTGCGCTATCGGCTTTAAACTGTTTTACTTCTTCAAGTAACTGATTGATCTTCTCTTTCATACGCTAAAACTTACAAGAACTGCACAACAAATGTGCAGGTTGTGCAAAGGTCGGAAAAAGTTCTATATTTTCTTACTTCATTCAATATAATCACTATAAATCGGGAATATTTGATCCTTGAAATAAAAAAGGACCCGAATACTGAATCCGGATCCCTTTATCTATACTGAAAATTGTTTCTATCTTAGAGCACTTTCATCGTCATCTTCAAATCTTTTACCGGCTTATCGCCAGCGGCGGTTTGAACGGCTGCAATTTTATCGATTACATCCAGGCCTTCGATAACTTCACCAAATACAGTGTAATCTCCGTCAAGAAATGGGGTTCCGCCTATTGTAGTATAGATAGTTCGTTGCTCAGGAGTGTATTTTACTTTGCGTTTCAGATCAAACTGGTTAAGTTGTTCCACAGGAACTTTGGCACCCTGTACGATATAGAATTGGGAACCAGAGGATTCCTTTTTAGGATTTACCTGGTCGCCCATGCGGGCTGCGCATAAAGCGCCTTTTTTATGAATATGAGCTGGTACAAATTCTGCCGGAACCCTGTCGCTCATCTCGGGTAAACCTGCAGGAGCGCCTCCGCCCTGAACCATAAAACCTTTTATAACCCGATGAAATGGGGAACCGTTGTAAAAACCATTTTTGACAAGTTTTACAAAATTATCGCGGTGTTTAGGCGTATCATTATAAAGTGCAACTTTAATATCACCTAAATCGGTATGAATAAGCACTTTGGTTACTTTCTGGGCATCAATTTCCATCATAAATAGGAAGATAAAGGTTATGGTTAAAAAAAGTGAACGTTTCATGTTGCTTAGTTTGATTTATTGCTTTAACGCAGCTTTTACTTATTTATTTTCATTGTGGTTCAGGGGAATGAGGGGCGAAGGGCGACAGAGCGATATTACTTATCTTTTAAAACTTTTATTGTCATACGGATATCCTGAACAGGCCGGTCATTTGTGTCAGTCTGTACGGCTGCAATCTGATCAACAATTTCCATGCCACTAACTACTTCGCCAAAAACGGTGTAAGCTCCATCCAGGTGAGGTGTTCCGCCGATGGTTGTGTAAATGCGTCGTTGCTCATCGGTTAGCCTAAACGGTTTAGTGCGCATATACTGAGCTTCGACGGCATTGCGGTATTTATTGATTATCTGCCTGATACTGGCAGTATCACGTTTATCAGCCATTTGTTTAAACGCTTTCAATTCATCTTCCTTACCTTCTTTTATCAACAGATCCATCATAATGTATTGCTTGGTGCGGCGTTCTACTTTAAGTTCCACGGCATCAAGTTCTTCGTTGGTAAACACTTTTCCCTGAACAATATAAAACTGCGAAGCCGACGAAGCTTTCAATGGATTTTCATCGTCATTTTCGCGTGCGGCGGCAAAAGCGCCTCTTTTATGCAAATAAGAAGGAACATATTCGAACGGAACCGTATAAGTAGTGTCGCCATCACCTAAAAGGGCGCCAGGCAAAGCATGTTTCGAACTGGGGTCACCTCCTTGTATCATGAACTTCTGGATAACCCTGTGAAATAAAGTAGCGTTGAAATAACCGGCATCAGCGAGTTTGATGAAATTTTCCTTGTGCCTGACAGTACTGTCATAAAGTTTTACGACGATATTACCATAAGGAGTTGTAATGGTAACGAATGTTTCTTCCGGTTTGGAAGAACAAGCTAGCAGTAGTAGAGCTAAAATTGCAACGATAAACGCGTTTTTCATTAGTTGTTTTTTAAGATAATATTTTCTGGATTTTAATCCCATAACGGGCCTAAAATTCTTGATGGGCATGGTATGTATTGAAATCGAAAAACAATTCACTACTCAAATCCATGAAAATAATTTCATTATTCTCCATACTTCAACAGAAATTCCGGGTTTATGGCTTTAAAACTCACCCTGCCATTATTGAAGTTTTCATTTGACAAAAGTAAATCAATCTTTTCATTCAATGGACGAATAACAATACCTTCAGCCCAAACATCAGGGCAGATTGTACTTTTTATGGTTGCCATTTTTATGATTTCCTCAATATTATTTGATAGCTCATAATCTTTGGTAATGATGGGAACTGTTGGCAAATGAAGTTTTTCAAATAATTCAACGAATTTTTCAAATTGCAGGAATTCAAATTTATCAATATCAAAAGCGTTAAAGAACCTTATTGTTTGTCCCTTTAAATGCAATTTGTTATCCTGTATACCTTCGCCAATTACCTCGCCTTGTAATGCGAAATTGCCTTTCAGTGAACGGATTTTGCCTTCTATATCCATTTGTCTGGCTACTTTCCAAAAGCTGTTTTCAGTATCTTCCAGCAACTCAAGGTTACGTGAACAAACACCAAATTCGCCGTTGTTAATGTAAAAAGTTCCGGAACTGCCATCAACTTTTTCGGTTATATAGCATTTTTCGCCTCTGTATTTGTCTAAAAGTTTCTGTAAAACCTGAACTCTTGTTTCATCAGTTTTGGGGATAAACGATGGGAATCTACCTTTTGCAATGCCACTTAAACAGGCTGGTATTGGTGGCTCATATTTTTCAATTCCTAATACCCCGGTACAATCATTGTCTTCAGAAATATCAAAATCAGGTGGAAGTATAGATAAAGGAAAGCAAATTCCCTGCGATACCTGACCGCGAAGCCTTATGGTGCGCACCCGCATTCCCCTGGGTTTCAAAAACTCAAACTCGGGTTTGTCGGGCATTAAACAATCAATTTCACAATAAACAGCTAAATCCCCGACCTTAAATTCATTTTTCTTAACAACTAACTGCCAACCTAATACAGTTGCCTTTTCGATGGCATCAGCACCTTCGATTGGTTCTAATTCCTTGATTCTTTGAATACTAGCTAATTTTCTCAAAGTTGCGTGTTTTTTTTGAACTAAGAAACTGATAGTTAGAAGTATAGAGCCGGTATCCAGAAGCAGGAAACCGGGAATACATCAGACGGATCTTTTACCTTATTGACTTTCGCAGTTTCACCGTTTAAAATATCATTCCTGCCCTCGCCTGTTTTATTTTCAATCCTTGAATCCAGTCTTCGTGTCCGAATAACATTTCCGGCATAGTGGCTCATAGTTATCTTTTTCGCCTAACAAAACCAGTTTTTCACTTACGACGGTACGATGTGAATAATGCGCCAGGTCGCCGCACCGCATGCAGATAGCATGAACTTTTGTAACATACTCGGCTGTTGCCATAAGCGCCGGTATGGGCCCGAACGGCTTGCCCTGGAAATCCATATCCAACCCGGCTACAACCACCCTGATTCCCTGGTTAGCAATGTAATTGCAAACGGCCGGAAGATCGTCGTCCAGGAACTGCGCTTCGTCAATGCCTACAACATCCATTCCATCAATGTAAAGCAGTATCTGCGACGCATTTTGAACCGGGATGGAACGTATGCTGTTATCGTTGTGTGAAACAACATTAATATCATCATACCGTTTATCTATTTCGGGTTTGAATATTTCCACTTTTTGCTTGGCAATGCGCGCACGATTCAGTCTTCGGATCAGTTCCTCCGTTTTACCGGAAAACATAGAACCGACAACAACTTCGATCCAGCCTCTGCCTTGTGATGGATTGTTAGTGGATTTTTCAAGAAACATGCGCTGTGTAGTTTATTCTTTGTTAATTTTAACACCTGATAAGAAACGCAAACTTAATGAAATATTTGCATCTTTCCTGAATCAGAAACCATGATAAAGCATAAAATCTTTCAACAAAAAGCAAGCAATCTGCCTGTTTTCAACATTTTATAAGTTGATAAATAATAATATCAGCAAGAAAGTGGAATTTAGGATTTACGAATGACGATTTACGAATGACGATTTACGAATGACGATTTACGAATGACGATTTACGAATGACGATTTACGAATAACGAATGACGAATAACGAATAACGAATAACGAATAACGATTAACGAATAACGATTAACGAATGACGAATAACGATTAACGAATGAATAAAACTACCGAATAGACTAAGAAATACAAATAACCATTTTCTGTTTTCCAATAACCATTAACTATCACCTCAACCATGGACTTAAACCGTTTAACCCGCGATGCCGACGATCTGATCCGGAAAGTAGTATCGAGGTACAATCAATTATACGTTCCGGCAGGCACCATTTCGCAAGTGGAACTTGACCTGATGCTCGATGATCTGCGTAAGCTTTATGATACTTTTAAAAATATCGGCCAGATAAATCTCACGCTTCAGGATACTGCAGCCAAGCCTGAAGTAAGGGTAAATACTGCGGTCTCTGAAGATTCTCATCCTGCAGCTGCATCCATTCCAACACATTACGGCAAAGAACATTTCAATTCGCCGGATCCGGCACAAACGCCACCTCAGCCAAAACTTGAAGCCGAACCTGTTACCGAAAAAGGGCTGGACTATGCAGTTGAGCAGGAATACAAACCAGAATCCGAACCTGAAATTATTTTACAGGCTGAAGCAGTTGCTGAATTAATCCCGGAAGCTGAATCTGCTCCTGAACCGGTGTTTGAAAACCAGGTACAGCCGCTATCTGAATTTCAGGAAGAGCAAACACCCGAAAAGGAAACTTCTGAAAATATACATTCTGTTAATCCGGAATCTGCTCCGGCCATGCTGGCTGATAAGTTCAACACAGGCAATAAATCGTTAAGTGAGACCATGGCTTCGGCCCAGCCACAGGGCTTTATGGGTTCGCGTGTACAGTTTCAGCCTATTGCCAACCTGATAACCGGAATAGGGCTTAACGACAAGTTCAGCTTTATCAGCGATTTGTTTGGAAGCAGCACTGTACAGTATGAAGAAGCTATTCACCGGATCAACAAAGCGGTTAATCTGGATGAAGCAAACTGGATTTTACAGAAATACCATTCTGCAGAGTGGGAAACCAAACAGGAAACCCTTGCCCGGTTGAAGGATTTTGTAAAAAGAAGATTTATATAGAAGGGGTTAGGGATTTGGGGTTAGGATTTAGGGGGTCAGAATTTCTGGTTAACACAAGCATAAGAAGTATTTAAAACGGGTAAGCGAAGGTTGGTGAGCGGAGCCTAACCCCCGAAGCTTTCCTGGCTTTATTGTTGAAATCTGAGCTATACCGTTTAAGCCTATTTCTATATTTCCAGTTCCTTTCGAATCCATTTTGCGCATATCGAAGTTTTTAATGCGCATATCCCTACATCTTTATTTGTTTTACAGATTAGCTTTGTATTGATATTCAGAAATATTCAGGAATCAATCAATGAAAATATGTTATATATGAAGACCTGCTGCGTGGATAAAATTGGTATTGCATTTATACTGATAGGCATATTCCTGTTTCCTTCCTGCAAAAAGACCGGCGAGAATCCCCAGGCTCAAACCACGATTCATGCGCATGGAATTATTCCGCTTCCGCTCAATGTTGACCTGGCTGAAGGTAGCCTTACAATTGATAAGGATATTGTGCTGGTAAACAACTCACAGTTTCAGGCTGCTGTTTTGATTGTTGAAAATGCGCTTTCACAAGCTCTGAATTCAACAGTTGTTAAAAACAGTTTACCGAATGGCAAAACAAATATCCAGTTCATTCCCGACAACTCGCTGGATTCAAATGCATATCAGATAGCAATCACCGCAAAAGGAGTTGTGATAAAGGCTCAAAGTCCGGCAGGTGCATTTTATGCGGCACAATCCATGAGGCAGATGATTTGGAATTCCGCTTCGGATCAGAAGGCAGAATCCTTCAACCTCCGCCTGATGACTATAAAAGATCAGCCTAAATATGCCTGGCGCGGATTCCACCTTGATGTTTCGCGGCATTTTTTTACCAAAGAGTATATTTTAAAGCTTATTGACTGGCTGGCTTATTACAAATTCAGCAAACTTCAGCTCCACCTGACTGACGACCAGGGCTGGCGTGTAGAAATTGATCAGTTTCCTTTACTTACCCAGATTGGCGCCTGGCGCAGCTTTAACAGTATGGATTCCACCTGTATGGAATTAGCCAAATCAGATATTAATTATACCATCGACCCTCGCTTTATTAAGGAAGTAAACGGGCAAAAAGTTTATGGCGGATTTTATACAAAGCAGGATATCCGTGAAATTGTCACCTACGCTTCAGCCAATTATATCGATGTAATTCCCGAAATTGATATGCCGGGCCATATGTCGGCTGCTATCCGTGCATATCCTCAGCTTTCGTGTGTTGATTCAGCCGGTTGGGGAACCGAATTCTCGTTCCCGATATGTCCTTGTAATCCCGATGTTATGGATTTTTCATACAAAGTATGGGACGAAATAATTGAACTTTTCCCATCAAATGTCGTGCATATTGGCTGCGATGAAGTTGAAAAAGATACCTGGGCCGCCGCACCTGTATGCCAGGATTTTATGAAAGAAAACGGGATGACTAACCTGAACGAAATCCAGAATTATTTTGTGAAAAAGATTCAGGAACACTTACAGTCAAAAGGTAAAACCGTAATAGCCTGGGATGATGTGATTGACGGAAATATTGACAGCAAAATAACCATGATGTACTGGCGTGCCTGGGTTACAGATTCCCCGGAACGATCCGCAGCAAATGGAAATCCTATAATTCTGACACCCTGGTCGCACTTTTACCTTTCGAGTCCCAGTAACGATGAGAATTTGCAAAATCTGTTTAAGTATAACGCCTCTGATCTGTTTCCGGCAAATGTTCTGAATAAAGTCCAGGGAATGCAAGGCTGCGTATGGACTGAGGAAATACCTTCAGAAGCCATTTTCGAAAAGCATGTTTTCCCGAATTTACAGGCTCTTGCCGAAGTGTGCTGGAGCCCCGGCAGGGATTGGTATTCATTCCAGGTCCGTATGAAACCACATTTCAATTACCTGAATTCAAAAAGCATACGTTATCGCAGGCCTGGTTGGGCTGATTAAACCGTCGGGGTTATTGTTTTAGGAAGTTTGTGCCTTCTGATAGGGCGGGGAGCGATGGGGCGATGGGGCGAGGAGCGACAAGGCGATAGTTCTTACTTCTATTGTTCTCAAGATCAATTATTTTCAGACAGCTAACCTGAAGTCAGATAATTGAATGACACATATTTCCTCTGGAAGGAACAAGGAACCCGGCACGAAAACCAGGTTACTTAACACAAAATATTTTCCATTTTCCATTTAACCAATCTCTCTTAACCATTTTGCGCAAATCGAGGTTTTAAATACGCATATTCCTACGCTTCGACTGCTATTGTGCCATAGCTTTGCATTATTATCATTGAATTCATACAAAACGAATCATATTCTTTTACATAAAACTTTATTAAGATGTATATCGGTGTTGATTTAGGAGGCACAAATATCAGGGCCGGATTAATTGAGGATGGTGTGCTGACGTTGGTGAAACAGGTTTTACTGACTGATAAGGAATCGCTCCGGAAAACAATTTCGCAGCTGATTTCTGTTATCGCCCCGTTAATCAGGCCCGAAGTTAAAGGAATTGGTATTGGAGTTCCATCTGTTGTAGATATCGAAAACGGAATTGTTTACGATGTAGTAAATATACCTTCCTGGCAAAAAGTTGAACTCAAAAAAATCCTGGAAACAGAATTTAATATTCCTGTTAGCATCAACAACGATGTAAACTGTTTTGCGCTAGGCGAACATCGTTACGGGCAGGCGAAATCTTTTTCTTCGTTTGTGGCAATAGCGCTTGGCACAGGACTGGGAGCCGGAATCATCATAAATAATACGCTGTATTCAGGAAATAATTGCGGTGCAGGCGAAATAGGCTCATTACCTTACCTCGACAATAACTTTGAGTTTTATACCAGCAGTACTTTTTTTGAAACCATAAATTCAATTACGGCATTAGATGCGCATAATGAGGCGTTGCAAGGATCACAAAAGGCGTTGCAATTGTGGAAGGAATATGGAACTCACCTGGGGAATGTGTTAAAAGCTGTTGTTTATACCTATGATCCGGAAGCCATTGTGCTTGGAGGTTCGATTGCCAAAGCATTCACTTTTTTCAAAGAATCGATGCATGAATCACTGAGCGATTTTCAATTTCCCGAAACCATTAAAAAACTGCAAATCCTAAGGTCACAAGCAGATAATATAGCTCTTCTCGGGGCCGCTGCTTTGGTTAATAATGATTAGATTTGTAATTCAGGAAGTTGAATCCTCAACCATCTTAACAATCTGCATCCCCAAAATCATCCTCATTCATTTCATTATCCGATAAAGCTTCAAACTGTAAACTTAAAAGTTCAGGCCATGTTAAAAGAATTGCTGCTAACCATCGGCATTATATCAACCCTGCTGCTACCCACAGGTTTGTTTGCTCAAACATCAAACGACAATTCAGGGAAATTACTTCTAAAAGAAAACTGGTTCGTTCAGCCATCGGGTAAAATAAATCTGAAAGGGCCGGAATTATCTACAAAAGAAATCGTTGCATCGGACTGGTTACAAACGTCCGTTCCTTCAACAGCAATGGGAGTACTTACCCGAAACGGGCAGTATAAAGACATTTTTATCGGGGATAATTATAAAAATATCGATAAGAAACAATTTGATGATTCGTGGTGGTACATCAGGCAATTTGAAATTCCCCAACTAAAAAAAGGCCAGCATATTACCCTTCATTTTGATGGAATTAATTACTACGCCAACATCTGGCTGAACGGCAAGCTGATTGCTTCGCGCGACAGCGTTTACGGAACATTCCGCAGGTTTGAATTTGATATCACTGATTTCCTTAAAAAGAAAAACAATATACTGGCTGTTGAAATTTTCCGGGCTCAGCCTGGTGATTTCAATATTGGATTTGTCGACTGGAATCCAAAGCCAGCCGATGAAAATATGGGAATCTGGCGCGAAGTGTATCTAAAAATCGCCGGCGATGTAAGTATCAACAACACCTATGTAGAATCAAAAGTAAATACAGTTACTCTTGATGAGGCTTCACTGACAATAAAAACCAGTCTGAAAAACAAGAATAAAAAACCTGTAAGCGGAGTACTGAAAGGGAAAATTGAGAACCTGGAATTTGAATACCCTTTCACAATAAATCCGGGCCAAACTATTGATTTAACGCTGACGCCAGAACAGATACCGGCATTAAAACTGAAAAATCCACGTCTTTGGTGGTGTAATAACCTGGGTTTGCCTGAGTTGTACCAGCTTGATCTCCGCTTTGAAATAAAAGATCAGGTTTCCGATGCTGAAAAGATAAGTTTCGGCATCAGGGAAATTGAAATGTACACCAATGCTGCCGGACACAAAGGGTTTAAACTGAATGGCAAGGAAGTACTGATAAAAGGCGCCGGCTGGACTGATGATATTTTTTTACGCGACAGTATTGAAAGCATTGAAACCCAGATACAATACGTAAAGCACATGAATCTGAATACCATCCGCCTCGAAAGCATCTGGGGAAACACTGAGGATATTTATGATCTGTGCGACAAATATGGCATCCTTTCAATGGTTGGCTGGAGTTGCCAGTGGGAATGGGACGAATACCTGGGAAAACCCTGCGATGAATTTGGCGGAATTCAGACAGAACAGGAAATGACTTTGATAACCAATTCGTTCCGCGACCAGATTCTTTGGTTACGAAACCATCCAGGCATTTTCGTTTGGATGGTTGGAAGCGATAAATGCCCGAAACCGGAACTTGAAATTAAATACGCCGAACTGTTTAAAAGCCTTGATAACAGGCCTTATCTGTCAACTGCAGGCACAAGGGTATGTAAAATCAGCGGCCCGAGCGGCGTAAAAATGAACGGCCCTTACGAATATGTTTCGCCCAATTACTGGTATACCGACACGATAAACGGCGGTGCATTCGGATTTAACACCGAAACAGGTCCGGGCCCCCAGGTTCCGATACTTGAATCGTTGAAAAAAATGCTTCCGGCTGATAAACTCTGGCCTCCCAACCAACTCTGGAATTACCACTGTACACATTCCAAAGAGGCATTCAATAAAATGGATGTTTTTAATAATGCCTTGGACGGGCGGTATGGAAAACCTGCTAATTTGGAAGACTATCTTCTGAAATCAGATGCACAGAGTTACGAAGCCATGAGAGCCATGTTTGAAGCTTTCCGTGTAAACATCCCCAAAACCACAGGTATCATTCAGTGGATGTTAAATTCAGCATGGCCTTCGATGTACTGGCAATTGTATGATTATTACCTGAAACCAACAGCCGCGTATTATGCAGCACGAAATGCCTGTCAGCCGGTTCAGCTGATTTATAACTATGCAAATAATTCGGTTTACGCTGTAAATGATTGCCGGCAGGATGTTACTAACTTGGTAGCAGTGCTAAATGTAACAGATGTGAATTCAGATTTATTGTCTAACAAGGAAATCAATATTAATGTCCCGCCAAACTCATCGGTAAAAATCTTACAGCTTGATACGTACAAAGGAACTATATTTATTGATCTGAAATTAAAGAATCCGAACGGAAGCCGTGTTGCCGGAAATTTTTACTGGCTTTCGGACAAACCCGATGAACTGGAGTGGGATAAAACCACCTGGGCATATACGCCAATGAAATCTTACACTGATTTCACGTCATTAGGAAAAATGCCGGTATCTGTTGTAAAAATGAATTATGAATTAACGGAAAAGGATTCAGATGTACTGATTCAAACTCACCTCTCAAATCCAACAGGTAAGATTGCATTTTTTAACACGCTCATTTTAACGGATGAATATGGAGGAGTTATAAGCCCTGTTTTCTGGGACGATAATTATTTCAGCTTGTTACCTGGCGAGAAAAGGGATATAAAGTGTTCCGTTCCAAAAGCTGCACTTAAAGGAATTAAACCCGAATTAATACTTTCCGGATGGAATGTGGCGTACCAGAAAATATCAGTAAAATAGGGAAGTACTTATGAAGAAGGTTATTTTATCATCCATTCTATATTTAGCAATACTATCAGCAGGTTTTGCGCAAACAGCGCCACCTTTCTGGAACGACATTGTGGCCTTCAAAAAACTGGATTCCGTACATCCTGCTCCGGCACATCCAATCCTGTTTATCGGAAGTTCTTCGTTTACAAAGTGGAAAGATGTTAATGAATATTTCCCGGGCTATCCGATAGTTAACCGGGCATTTGGGGCTTCAACCCTGTTGGACCTGATACGCTATTCCTATGATATAATTATTCCTTATCAACCAAAGCAGGTGTTAATTTATTGCGGCGAAAATGACCTGGCCTATTCCGATACTGTGACTCCGGCAGAGGTTGTAAAACGTTTCAAAACCTTGTATGGGATTATCCGGTTGAATCTGCCAGATGCAGAAATTGATTATATATCCATTAAGGCAAGTCCAAAACGACTGAATATCAAAGATAAAGTGATCGAAACGAATAAGGAAATTGCCAGATTCCTGAAAAAGGAAAAGAACGCCGGATTTATCGATGTGTATCACCGGATGCTGGATGCTCAGGGAAATTACCGGGATGAACTTTTCCTGGAGGATAATCTTCATATGAATCCGAAAGGGTATGCCATTTGGAAAACGATAATTCAGCCATACCTGGACAAATAATTACGGATCAACATGAAGTTAAATCTGCTGAACAGGACTTAATTGTAATTTCACAAAAAGTAAAAACCAACAATTCGAAAATTAAATCTGATTCAAATTAAAACTCAACTAACATGAAGACAAAAAGCCCCGTAATGATCATGCTTATCATGCTTATTTTCTTCGTGATCTCATTTCTTACCAATATTCTCGGGCCTATCATTCCTGATATTATAAAAAGTTTCAGTCTTGGTATAGGATTAGCCGGCTTTTTACCATTCTCATTTTTTATTGCTTACGGAATTATGTCGGTGCCGGCAGGTCTGCTGATTGAAAAATATTCAGAAAAAACTGTGATGATTTCTGCTTTCGTACTGGCGTTCGTTGGAGCGATTTTGTTTGCGCTATTTCCAAGATTCTCAGTTGCACTGCCATCTCTTTTTATCATTGGAATTGGTATGGCGATGTTACAGGTTGCCATTAACCCGTTATTACGTCATTCGGGAGGGGGCGAAAATTTTGCCTTTTATTCGGTTCTGGCGCAGCTGGTATTTGGACTGGCATCTTTTCTGAGTCCTCAGTTATACAGTTACCTGGTGCATAATGTACATACCGGCAATACTTCATTCTTTATTCGTCTGCTCAATCCTATTGTTCCGGCCAATCTTGAATGGGCCTCGTTGTACTGGGTTTTTGCGTTGGTAGTCCTGGCCATTATTGTTATAATCCGGATTGTTAAATTCCCGAAAGTTGAATTGCAGGAAGACGAAAAAATTGAAACCGGACAGGCTTTCAGGGAACTGCTTCATAACAAACAGGTAATTTTATTCTTTATCGGGATATTCGCTTACGTTGGTACCGAGCAGGGAATCGCCAACTGGACTTCCAAATTTCTGCAAACCTATCATGGCACCGATCCGGCCACTACAGGAGCTGACGTTATTTCATATTTCTGGGGATTGCTTACTGTTGGCTGTTTACTCGGACTGCTGTTACTGAAACTTATTGACAGCCGTAAAGTACTGATTACTTTTACTACCGGGGCTATTATTTCACTTGCTTTTGCCTTGTTTGGTCCCGCAGTTGTTTCCATATATGCTTTCCCGATTACCGGATTTTTCCTTTCAGTAATGTGGTCGGTTATTTTCTCGCTTGCGCTGAATTCGGTTCCGGCTCACCACGGATCTTTTTCGGGAATATTATGTACAGCAATTTTAGGCGGCGCCGTGGTTCCCCTGATCATTGGAGGTATTGGTGAGTTTGTCGGACTTAGGTTCTCAATGCTGTTGCTTTTTGCCACATTGGGATATATTTTTAGTGTCGGTATCTGGGCAAAACCGCTTATTACCAATAAAACTTTTTAGGGTTAGCCAGGTGATTCTTCCCTTTACGACAATTTTGAGTTAATTTAGCAGTTGGCTTCCAGCTAAAAACAGAATGCATAAAATTATCCTCCTGATCGATATTTCAGAAGAATACGGTCAGAACCTGATGAAAGGTATCGTAAAATATTCCAAGGAACATGGTCCCTGGATATTCTGCCGCATGCCCCTTTTTTACCGCGAAACCCTTGGTATGGAAGGCATCGTGGATTTTGCCAGAGAGTGGGAAGCCGACGGAATTATAGCCCAGCTGTATAATAACCTGGATGTAAAAAAGGTACTTGATGCCGGTATTCACCTGATTGTTGAAGATTTCAAGGAGCGTTTTTCGGAAATTCCGAATATTACAGGCGGGTATTTTGAAGCCGGGAAAATTGGTGCTGAGTATTTCCTTGCGAAAGGATTCCGGAATTTTGCCTTTTATGGTTTTAAAAATATAGTCTGGTCGCGCGAGCGGGCGCAAGGCTTTGCCAATCACCTGAATCCGCTGGGTTTCGAAGTTCATTATTTTGACAATGACCAGGCTCCTTCGCGGGAGTTGTGGCATTATAAACCTTCGGCCCTGAGCCAGTGGCTTCAGTCGTTGCCAAAACCAATCGCAATTATGGCCTGCGACGACGAACGTGGCCAGCATATTACCGAAGCGTGCAAACACGCCAAAATCCAGATACCGGAAGAAATTGCAGTTTTGGGCGTTGATAATGATAAGATGACCTGCAATTTATCCGACCCTCCTTTATCAAGCATCGAGCTGGATACGGAAAAAGGCGGTTACGAAGCCGCCCGCTTAATGGATCTTTTAATCACAAAACAGGTAACTGAAAAATACGATATCCTTGTAAAACCTACCCAGGTAATTACCCGGCAATCTACGGATATTGCTTCGGCAAACGACAAGTATATTGCCAAAGCGCTTAAATTTATTCATCAGAATATTGATAACCGTATAAACGTAGCCGATATATTGAAACAGGTTCCGCTTTCGCGCCGGGCTCTTGAAAAACGCTTCCAGGAAACCACCGGAACCGGCGTTTATAAATACATCTACAACCTGCAAATCCAGAAATTTGCCCAGAAGCTTCTGGAAACAGATAAAACCATCTTTGAGATCGCTCTCGAATCAGGTTTTGACAACAGCAAAAATATCTCGCGCCAGTTTAAACAGGTAAAAGGATGCACTCCGATTGAATACAGGAAGAAGCACCTGACGGGAAAGTAAAACCCCAAAGATTCAAAATTCCAAGATCCAAATTCCAGGACTCAAATTCCAAGGTCAAAACTCAGGGTTCCAGGCTCTGAAAATGGGAGTGGAATAAATTTGAACTTTTAAACCCTTGCACTTCGGCTCCGCTCAGTGCCCGGTTTCTGAACTCTTGAACCCTTAAACCCTTGCACGCCGAAGGCATTTGCACTTCAGCTCCACTCAGAGCCCCTCCGCTTAGTGCCCCTTTATCCTGAATAGCAAAAGGATTTCCGTACCCCAATACCGAATTTACGCAAATCGAAGAATATAATACGCAATTCCATACATCTATCCAGTTTTGTAGATATATCTTTGGCTTACTGAAAATATAAAATCACATCATCTTCCCTGGATGAAAGCTGTTGGCTTTCTGGGCCTCTTGTTAATTTCAAGGCAAATCGTCAATTCAAATCAATAATAGCATGACCAACCAAAACCCAAACCAATGAAAAGAAAGCTACTAATTAATCTCGTGCCAATCCTGAGGACAAAGACGCTTTATGTTACCGCGTTTTTGTTATTGATTGTGCAAACTGTCCTTTTTGCTCAGAATATTATTGTAAAAGGAACAGTTAGATCCACTGATGGAACAACCTTACCGGGTGTAAGTGTTGCTGTAAAAGGTACTACTACCGGAACAATAACCGATATTAGCGGTAAATTTTCCGTTTCAGCACCCTCGGACGGAACACTTGTGTTTTCGTTTGTCGGTTATGAAACTACCGAAATTGCTGTCGGCGGGAAAACTCAATTTGATATCTCACTTGTCGAATCAGCTACTACGCTGAGTGAAGTTGTAGTTATGGGTTATGGCACACAAAAGAAAAAGGATGTGACCGGAGCCGTGGCAACCGTTTCATCCAAGGAATTCGAATCTAGACCTGCATCCCACATGGGAGATGCGCTCGAAGGTAAGATTGCCGGCGTTGTAATCAGTAAACCATCAGGTCAGCCTCAGTCAGGGTATAACATCACCATCAGGGGTATTTCATCTATTACGGCAGGCAGTAGTCCGCTTTTTATAGTTGATGGGGTGCCAACAGCCTCAATGAACCAGATTGAGCCAGGCGATATTGAAAATATTACGATACTAAAAGATGCCTCCGCCGCCGCAATTTATGGTGCTTCAGGTGCAAATGGAGTTGTTCTGATTACCACCAAACGTGGCTCGGATAAAGGTACCCGGGTAAGTCTGAATTCGTACTATGGAATAGCAAAAGTTGGGAAGAAAATGGACGTTTTGAATGCTATTCAATACAAAGATTTGATGACTGAAATGGGCTATTCAAGAGACTGGTCACTCTCTTCGGGCACTAATGGAAATTTAATTAATAACAACTGGCAGGATGAGGTATTCAGAACTGGTGAAACCAAAAGCACGCAGCTTAGTATTTCAGGAGGTAATGATAAAACAAGTTTTTACCTTTCCGGTTCATTCTTTAATCAGGATGGCGTTATCATTGCCAACAGCATGAAAAAATACAGCTTTAGGGGAAATCTGGACCATAAAGTCAGTAATTTTCTAAAAGTTGGAACAAGCCTTTCCTACAACAAATGGAATGATGTAAGTGTTGGTGAAGGAGGACGGTGGAGTATGGGGAATTCATTTTTAACGGCATCTCCAGTTATAAACATTTATAATCCTGATGGAACTTTTACTGCTGATCCATTTTTAGCCGACCTTGAAAATCCGGTTGCTCTTTTAACTGCAGATGAACATGGGTATAATAATTACCGTTTTAACGGCAACGCATATGCTGAGTTTTCGATTCTGAAAGACCTGAAATTTAAAAGTATGTTAGGTATTGAAGAAAATAATGATTCTTACCATTCATGGATTGATCCTTTAAGAAGCCGTGCAGGACGTAATTACCAAGGGATTGCCGGTTATAACAGTTCCTTAAGTTTTTACTGGATAAGCGAAAATACTCTTAGCTACAATAAAATAATCGACAAACATAACTTTGGTTTACTGGCCGGCTACATTGCATCAAAAATTAATGCCGAAAGTGTTTCAACAACAGCCAAAGGTTTTGGAAGCCCTTCAGTTCAGACCATTAATGCGGGAACAGAAAAAGGCGCCGGTTACGATGAAGCGGCAAAATCGAATGCTTCTTATATTGGACGTTTTAATTATGCATTCGATGACAAGTATCTATTAACAGCCAATTTTCGGGCCGATGGCTCATCTGTTTTTGGAGCCGATCATAAATGGGGGTATTTCCCTTCGTTTTCCGCTGGATGGAGAATTTCAAAGGAAGGATTCTACGGAACAAACAATCTGGTTAACGACCTTAAAATCAGGGCAGGTTGGGGTATGGTAGGAAATGACCAGATTGGCAATTATGCTTCATGGGGTATAGTAAGTCCCAGTGCGTTTTATTTAATAGGTGGCCAAACCGTACCCGGAACTGCAATCTCACAAATGGAGAATGCCGACCTGAGGTGGGAGAAAACTGTACAAACCAATATTGGTATCGATGCATCCTTATTAAACAACCGCATTACTGTTACAGCTGATTATTATATTAAAAACACTAACGACATGTTGCTTAATGCGCCAATTCCATTTAGTGTTGGGATGGGGTGGCAAACCAGCTTTGCTACAAAAAACGTTGGATCCATGTGGAATAAAGGTTTTGAATTCCAGGTAAGTTCAAAAAACCTGGTAGGCGAATTGAAATGGACAACCGATTTTAATATTTCGTTCAACCGCAATAAAATTACCAAACTCGAAAAGGGAGTACCAATTATTGGCGGAGAAATTGATAACCGGTCAGCTGCAGCTATTGCCATGGAAGGCGAACCACTTGGAACATTTTACGGCTATGTTGCAGAGGGGGTTGATCCTCAAACAGGGAACATGATATATAAAGATCTGGATGAATCAGGCGATTTAAGCGATGGTGACAAAACCATTATTGGCAATGCTAATCCTGATTTCACTTACGGTTTAACCAACAACTTTACTTTTAAACAGTTTACCTTCTCTTTCTTTTTCCAGGGAGTTCAGGGAAACCAGATTTTCAATGCCAGCCGCATTGTAACTGAAGGCATGTACTATCCGGTTAACCAATTATCCACCGTTATGGATCGTTGGGAAAATCCGGGTGATATCACCGACATGCCAAAATCTGACAGAGATAATTTAATGCATAATTCAGATGTTTCATCACGATATGTAGAGAATGGATCATACCTCCGGTTAAAATCTGCAACTTTGGGCTACGACCTGCCCAAATCAATCTGCAACAAATTGAGGACCCAAAAACTCTTTGTGTATGTAACCGGAGAAAACCTCCTGACTTTCACCAAATACACCGGATTCGATCCTGAAGTAAGCGCTTTTGGCGTTGGCATTGCACCTGGAGTAGATTTTGGCTCATACCCTCAATCTAAAAGCTTTATATTTGGTCTAAACCTTACTTTCTAATTTAATAATCAGATCTGAAATGAAAAAAATAGAACTTTATATACGATTATTGAGCTTCATATTGCTGGTTGCTTTAGTAAGCTCATGCGGGAAAGATTTTCTTGACCTTCATCCAACCTCAACACTGAATACAGGTAATGCTTTTAATACTGCGCAGGACGTGAATAATGCAGTTTCCGGAGCATACAATGTTTTTTATCAGGAATATTATGAATGGGATTACATTCTGCTTGGTGATGAGCGCTCGGATAACGCATACGCCGGTGGTGGTGGTGATATTTCAACTACACCGTATGATAACCTGACTATACAATCTGGTAACATTCGTATGGAATTCGATTGGGCACAATTATATGTGGGCATTGCTCGTTGCAACGTTATTCTTGACAAGGTAAGCCAGGTAAATGACCCTGCTTTAGATATTAACGATGTCAGGAAAAAAGCAATAGGGCAGGCAAGTTTTCTCCGTGCCTATCACTATTATCACTTAGTAAAAACCTGGGGTGGTGTTCCTCTCGAATTACATTCAAATTCGACTGATCCAAGTAAAACAAATCTTCCCCGTTCATCTGAGAAAGAAGTTTACGATCAAATTGTCAAAGACCTTGAAGTTGCCATTGCCAACCTACCAGATAAATTTTCAGACGATAACACAGAAAATAAAGTAAGGGCAACAAAAGGAGCTGCTAACGCGCTGATGGCAAAAGTTTGGGCACAACGATCCGACCGCGATTATTCTAAAGTAGTAACTTACTGCGATGCAGTTATTAACAGTGCCGCCGCTTATAGTTTAATGTCCAATTATGCTGACCTTTTTGACGGCGACCATTATATGAATGATGAATCAATTCTCGAAATTGCATTTCAAACAGATCCTAACTGGGTTACTTCCAATTGGGGGACTGCTTTGTTTAACGAAGTTGGGGATGGTTTCCAGAATTATTGTGTGCCATCAAAAGACCTTGTAAATCTCTATGATTCACAAAATGATGCAGTTCGCAAGGATGCCAATATCATTTTCCGGAATGAAAATTTATATGCTGATGAAAACTGGAATCCATGCAATGATCCTGAAATCTATGTTCCATATTATTATAAAGAAAAGCACCCTAATGGATGGAACGGTGGCGACCACCTCTATTTATTGAGATTAGCTGACATTATTCTTCTAAAAGCAGAAGCTCAGAATGAAACAGGAAACTTAAGCGGTGCAATATCTGCCGTGAATCAAATTCGGAATCGTGCAGGTCTTCCTGACATTTCGTCCTCTTCAAAAGAAGATTTGAGAACTAAAATTCTGAATGAAAGAAGGATGGAACTTGCATTTGAAGCACAGCGTTTTGACGACCTTGTTCGTCTGGGTGTATTTGTTTCAACCATGAACAACCTGAACGAGTATAAATATACCTGTAATGGCGGCATACTAAGTGCCCCTATTAAAATCAACTATAATGCCACTGCAGATAAAATGCTTTGCCCAATACCACAAAGTGAGCGCGACAGAAACCCTAATTTAACTCCAAACCCTTGATATAACTAAGAAATGTTACAGCCCTGTGGGAAAGTGTGTTACTCTTTTCATAAGCACAAATCTGGCTACTTATTTTGAAGCACTCAGGAATTGGTTGGTTAGTTGATATTTCAAGTGTTTCAGCCCATAGATTAAACTGTAGCAAGCCAGCTTACCGTTAAAGGTAGGCTGGCTTTTTTTAATGAATGGCTTTTCGCGAAATGGTTTACTTTTGCATATTATCTAACTTTGTCAGTTGTTGCCATACCAGCACTTAGCGATAGTTGCTGAGCATTTCGTCGAAGCAAGTCACATTGTCTCCCCTCGCATTGTCGCCCCTTCTCCCAAACCCAAACCCCTAAATCCCAAATCCCAACCCATGAAACTCTACCTTATTCCCACTCCTATCGGCAACCTCGAGGATATCACGCTCAGGGCATTGCGAATACTTAAAGAAGTGGATATTATTCTGGCTGAAGATACACGTACCTCTTCAAAATTGCTGAGGCATTACGATATTAATAAAAAAGTACTCGCCCATCACCAGTTTAATGAGCATAAAATGGCGGAAGGCCTGGTACGGCAGATTTCCGAAGGAACAACCATGGCTCTCATTTCGGATGCCGGAACGCCGGGAATTTCAGATCCGGGATTTCTGCTAACGCGGGCCTGCATACAGGCTGGAATTGACGTTGAATGCCTGCCGGGACCAACGGCTTTTGTACCAGCCCTTGTAAATTCAGGATTACCCAGCGATCGCTTCCTGTTCGAAGGATTTCTGCCACATAAAAAAGGACGGCAGACCCGTTTGAAAGAATTGGCAAAACAACCTTATACATTTATTTTATACGAATCACCTTTCCGGCTGGTGAAAAGCCTGGAGCAACTTGCTGAGCACCTGGGAGCCGAAAGACAGGCATGTGTTTCGCGTGAGCTTACCAAAATTTATGAAGAAAACCGCCGCGGAACGCTAACAGAATTAGCAAAGTGGTACAAAGAACATTCACCGAAAGGAGAAATTGTATTGGTTGTTGCAGGATCAACAGGAAATAATCCCGAAATTCCTGATGTAGAAGAAAATGAAGAAGAAGAATAAAATGGAAATTCCAAGTCCCAAATCCCAAGATACAAATTCCAAAAGCCAAACGAATAGGTTCTGAGCTTGCCCTTCTGATTATTGTCTTCTGAAATCAAAATGCCTGTTGTTTACTTTAAAATTTAGAATTGAATATTGCACATGAAACATTGCTACGATTATCCCAGGCCTGCTGTAACAGCCGATATTATAATTCTCAGAAAAAGCAAGGATGAGCAGTTTGTTCTTTTAATTGAGCGTAAACACCCGCCGTTTGAAGGAATGTGGGCATTGCCCGGCGGATTTTTAGATATGGACGAAACGCTGGAAACCGCTGCCTTGCGGGAACTTCAGGAAGAAACAGGAATTACCGGGGTTGAGCTGAAACAGTTTCATACCTTCAGCAAGGTGGACCGCGATCCGCGCCACCGAACCATTACCACTGTATTTATCGGATTTACTGATGACACCATATCACCTGTTGCCGGTGATGATGCAGCCAATGTACAATGGTTTTCAATGGATAAATTACCTCCGCTGGCTTTTGATCACGGGGAAGTGATGGAAATGGTAAAGAAAAATCCTGGTATTACATCACTTTAAGCATAGCCTTCACAATATTATCAGCGCCTTCGGCAACCTGCACAATAGTTGACTTGAGCTGGTAACATGGTGTTGTAAACAACCGGTGTTTTTCATCAATAATAACCTGGCCGTGTTTTGTAGGTATATGATGAGCACCCATGGCAGTCACATTTTTGGCATCTCCTTCGTCCGGCCCGACTGTAATAGTAACATCACCCATTATTTTAGCAAGCAGTACTGGTGAAATGCACAAAGCACCGATTGGTTTCCGAAGGCTTACGGCTTCCTTTATCAGAACTGATATTTCCGGATTGACCGAACAGTCAGCGCCGTTAAAAGCATAAGAACAAAGGTTTTTAGCTACCCCAAATCCACCGGGAAACAATAAAGCATCAAAATCGCGTGGATTAAGTTTGGTAACTGGCTTGATATTTCCGCGGGCAATGCGGGCACTTTCGACAAGTACGTTGCGGGTTTCAGGCATTTCGGCACCTGTAAGATGATTAACTACATGATGCTGGGCAATATCCGGTGCGAAAATCTGGTATTCAGCCCCGTTTTTCATTATGGCATACATACTCATTACAGCTTCGTGAATTTCGGCACCATCGTAAACGCCGCATCCGGCCAGGATAATTGCGAATTTTTTCATAGAAATAAAAATTTAATGTTTAAAAATACGAAATGTTTTTCAACAAGATTATGGGATTGCGTTAATATTTTAAACTTTTGAAGTATTTTTACAAGTACGATTGAATTGCAAGGATTACGCTGAAATCGCAATTTGAAATTCTGAAATTAGCTCAATTGCGGTTAAAAACCGCAACACCCAAAATAGCAAATCACTATGTGTGGCCGTTTTTCCCTTACCGCAAATGAAGCCGAATTAAACCTTAGGTTTGAGCTCGCAGGCGGCGCCGCGCCGTATGTTCCGCGCTATAATGGTGCACCGACACAAATGCTGGCGGTTATTACCAGCGAAAATCCGCATAAGCTGAGTTATCACCGCTGGGGATTAATTCCGCCCTGGGCTAAAGATATTTCAATTGGCAATAAAATGATTAATGCGCGGGCCGAAACCATTACCGAAAAAGCATCGTTCCGAACTGCGCTGTTCAGTAAACGCTGCCTGGTGCCTGCCGATGGATTTTACGAATGGCAGCAAAATGACAGCAAACAGCCATTCCGGATTTTCGTTAAGGCCAATCCCATATTTTCAATGGCCGGATTATGGGAAAGGTGGAAATCGCCTGAAGGAAACATAATTGAATCATTCAATATCATTACCACCGAAGCCAACAGCTTTATGAAACCGATTCATAACCGTATGCCGGTAATACTGAAAGAGGAAGACGAAAAAACCTGGCTTGGAAGTATGGATTCTACTGAAATACTTTCGTTACTAAAGCCTTATTCTTCTGAAGAAATGAATGCTTACCCTGTTTCGAAACTGGTGAATTCACCAAGAAATGACAGTCAGGGAGTTTGGGTGAAGGAAGTTAATGAAACTGGCGAACATGAGTAATCGGGCTATAGAAGTCTGACTTTAGAAAGTATAATTTCATTCAAAAAAAAAGAATAGGATAACTTTCAAAAGTTCGGGCATAAAGGATCAGAATGAGGCTATTCAACGTTTAAGCCTGTTCCTCTTTCAGCCATAGAGCCTTTATAACAACAATACCAACGCTGCCAGTACACAAAAACACTAAGTAGCACCAAGCCGGTAATGTTTAATTTTTCAGAAGAAATGCGAAAATCATGACAAAAAATCAATAGCGTCCTAAACGATTAAAAAAAAGACAAAAAGAGAGAAGGGATTCTCGTATCTCAAATTACCTTTGAGTTGCACAACAAAAACACCCCTTCTCCCATGACAAATATAACATTGTTTAGCCAAATCATATCCAAGTT